>CAZXBV010000124.1:3455-4867 GCA_964639155.1 uncultured Methanotrichaceae archaeon | reverse complement strand
CGCAAGTTAAAGTGTGTTCTCTCCATCCGCTTTCTGAAAGAGAGAGTTCGTCACCCACAGGGAAAATCCTTAATATACATGACGTCATGGGGGGCTTGTGGGCCCGTGGTCTAGGTGGTTATGACATCGCCTTCACACGGCGGGGATCACGCGTTCGAATCGCGTCGGGCCCACTATCCAATTTTGGTCACAATCTTTAACTACCATACCGCACCTTTGGTCTGCTGATTGAACTTCATGCGATCTGCATCGAAATGTACAGTCTATAAATTGATTCATAATTAGAGGTGATATGCTGGCAAATTTTAGAAGGAGAAAAAATACCGGTCAAACCCAGGTTATAACTCGTGTGAGATTGCCCCATAACCAAGATCGAGAGATGTTTGGCCACGTCGAAAACCTCCTCGGAGCTAACCGATTGAAAGTCAGATGTATCGATGGAAAGGTGAGGATGGCCAGAATACCCGGGAAGATGAAAAAGAGAATATGGATCAGAGAGGGTGATTTGGTCATAATAGTTCCCTGGGAAATCCAAGACGAGAAGGCTGACGTAGTCTGGAGATACACCGCACCTCAAGTTGACTGGCTCGAGCGCAAGGGTTACCTCCACAGATAAACATGTCTGAGGAATCCAAGAAGCTCAAGGAGATCGAAGCGCGCATCGATATGATGCGCAAGCGCGATAAAGATTCTGACGATTTTAAGGTTAGAGATGAGGTCTTCGATAAGAGGACTTTCATGAACCTCTACGCTTTGGCGAAAAAGGGCCCAATAGAAGCTCTTGGTGGGTCGATAAGCACCGGAAAAGAGGCCAATATTTTCCTCGCCTTAGGTGAGACTGGCAACCTTGCCATCAAGATCTACAGGATCAATACCAGCAACTTCAAGGCGATGCAAAACTATTTGATTGGCGATCCTAGGTTTGGCAACATCAAAGGCACCAAGAGAGCCATCATCATCGCTTGGACTCGAAAGGAGTTTCGAAACCTGAAACGGGCCCAAGAGGTCGGTGTGAGAGTCCCAAATCCGATCGATATGAAGGAGAACCTTCTCGTCATGGAGCTGATAGGCGAAGGCGAAGTGCCAGCCCCGAGGCTCAGAGAAGTGAAGCTAGGCGAAGACGAGGCAAGGCGTGTCTTTGAGATAATCTCCGGATACATCTCGGACCTATACAACAAGGCCAGGATGGTTCATGCTGACCTGAGCGAGTTCAACATTTTGTATGACAGAGGCGAACCCGTGATCATCGATATGGGTCAGTCAGTCATGCTGGAACATCCAATGGCAAGGGCGTTCCTTGAAAGGGACATATCTAACGTAGCTCGTTATTTCAAGAAAACTTATGGGATCGGTTCAGAAGAGGAGATCCTAGCGAAGTTGCGGGCAGATCGAGACGGCTAGAGTGCCAAATT
>CAZXBV010000124.1:0-3355 GCA_964639155.1 uncultured Methanotrichaceae archaeon | reverse complement strand
TAGAGTGCCAAATTATTGGAGGTCGAAATTTTTGCACATCAAGATTCCAGATGAACGTATAGGAGTGCTTGTGGGTCCCAATGGATCCGTAAAGAAGACGCTAGAAGATCGAACCGGTGCAGAGCTGGATATAGACAGTGAAACGGGATCTGTCGCTGTGATATCTGGCGAAGATCCGCTCCTTTCGATGCGGCTTGTAGATGTTGTTCAAGCCGTCGGAAGAGGTTTCTCTCCTGAAAGAGCGATCTCGATTCTTGACGACGATATGCTGATGCTGGACGTGATGGACCTTTCCAACATCGCCAACACCAAGAGCGGCATGGCCAGGATCAAGGGCAGGATAATCGGAAAGGACGGTAGAACCAGAGAGACAATGGAACGGCTCACCAATTCCAAGATCTCGATCTACGGAAAGACCGTCTCTCTCATAGGCAACCCCGAACAGATCAAAGTCACCAGGACCGCGATCGAGATGCTCATCGACGGTGCACCCCATGGGTCCGTCTACAGTTACCTGGAAAAGAAACGCCAAGATTTGGTCCGGTCCGACTTGGGTGACTTTTGAGCGCCTCTTTGGGTTTTGCCTTATCGCACAATTCGAGAGGATCCTGTGTAGATGTTCATCCTCTCTTTCCGAGCAAAGCCAACCAAGGTCAGGCCAATTTCTCCGGCAAGGTCTGCTGCAAGAGTGCTGACTGCACCTTTGGATGCCACCAGAGGTATGCCGAATCGAGCCGCCTTCTTGACGGTACGGCCCGTAATTCTTCCCGAGGTTGCGACGTAGCAATCTCTGAAGTCCACGCCCTCAAGGAGGGCCCAACCCAAGATCTTGTCCAAGGTGTTGAGGCGGCCCACATCTTCTGCAGTGATCAATATTCGATCGTCTCGGCAGAGCGCAGATACATGGGTTCCGCCAGTTTTGTTGTGAAGCTCCGAGTCCAGGATGGACTCAAGACATGCCAGGATAGATCTCCCACTGACTTTTTGGGTTTGGGCAGGATCGGGCGTAGTCACGGCATTTTTGACGTCGAGAGGCGTGACGCTCACCCTGATCTGATCGTTGATCTCAAGTTTTACAATCTGGTCAACCATCTCGATGACGCCTTCAGAATAAAGATGGCCTGCTGTAAACTCCTTCTCTTGAGAGGGCGTGAGAAGTGCCATTGCATAGAGTTTCTCGTTCACGAATATGGGGCGCTCGATCTCAAGTGGCAAGTTCTCAAGGGTTGGGACCGCGACGTCTTTTTCGAGCCGGAGGATGTTTCGAATCTGAAATTTCACGATCGATCCGGTGCGCCATGGAATTATATATGTCTTGTCAGAATCAGAACTGTTCCGCACATTGATCGGACATGATTGGAGGATAAATATTTGGATTTCCTGCCCCAATTGCAGCTGACCCCTTTCGATTGGGTCTTCATAGCCCTCGTAACTTTGAACTTACACTGGATCTTGGCAGTCAAGCTGGGCAAAAGTCCGCGCATGAAAAGGCTGAACGTGGGCAACTGGGGTCCTGCAATCGCCATAAGGACCACGAGAGGGCTAGACCTGATCGAGAAATTAAGCCGCCCTAAACGTTTCTGGAGGGCCACAATCACAGCCGGAACGGCTCTTGTGATTGTCTGCATGGTTTCTTTCTTCCTGCTACTCGTTATGACCACGATCGCAATTATACGGGTACCTCCAGAGCCCAGCGCTTACACTGCGCCAAGAAACGTTCTTTTGATACCGGGCCTCAACCAGTTTATACCGATCTGGTACGGTTGGGTTGCGCTTCTCGTCACCATGGTGGTTCACGAGTTTTCTCATGGCATACTCTGCAGAGTTGAGGGTGTTCGGGTAAAGTCGATGGGAGTTGCCCTCCTAATTGCGCCGATAGCAGCTTTTGTAGAACCTGACGAAGAAGAGCTTTTCGGGACTGAGGAGAAGGAAGCGAAGGCTTCACGAAGTGCGCGGGTCAGGATACTTTCGGCAGGGGTTATAGCCAACTTCGTCGTGGCGGCGGTTGCTTTGGCGCTGTTCTTCGGGCCGGTGATAGGTGCGATAGCGCCTCAAGACCGACTGGTGGTGACTGAAGTTCTGCCAGGGTCCGACGCCGAAGTCGCGGGTTTCGAGGAAGGGATGGTTCTTTTGAATGTGAACGGCCATCCTGTCGAGAGCCTGAAAGATATCGACTCGTTTGGGGAAAGTTCGCTCGAACTTAGGCTGTTACAGGATGGGAAAGAGTCTGATCTTGCCTTGAAAGAGGAACTCGTAAGCGGGGTCATGATAGTTCAGGTCTTCGAAGATTCTCCTGCCAAGGTTTCGGGAATGGAGCCAAGTCTCATAATATCGGGGATCGATGGGGTTTTCACTTCTGACTGGGCGGAGTTTAAATCTTACATGGAAACCACGAAAGATGGGCAAGAGATCACGATCGGGACTAATCGGGGGTCCTATGATGTCAAGCTCGCCGAAAACCCCGATGGAAGCGGGACTGGTTTTATCGGCGTTGGTTTTTCTGGGATCTCAGTGAACGCCGTCTACATCGATGGGGTAACGTTCCAGGAATTTCCTGCAAGCTCGTTCCTCTTGTTGCTAGATGAGATCCCTCATGCAGGGGTTGGTGGTCTCATAACTCTCATGGGCCTTCCGTTCTCAGGGATTCCTGGCTTTACCGAGATGGGGTTTCCAGGGTTTGTAGGCAGAATCACTCAGTTCTTCGAGCCGGTTGGATGGGCCAAATCGCTCGGGGACAAAGCGTTCTGGATCGCCAACATGCTATTTTGGATTGGGTTGATCAACCTTTATGCGGGGCTTTTCAACTGTCTTCCTGCAGTTCCTCTAGACGGTGGCCACATCTTCAGAGATCTGTTACATATCGGGTTTTTGAAGGCGTTTCACAGCGAGGAGCGGGCCGAAAAGGTGACCAATACTTTGGTTAAGGTCATGGCTTGGCTGATATTCTCGTCTCTCGTCTTCATGATAGCTGCACCCTACTTGGCTCACGGGTTTGGAGGGTGAATATTTGAACGCATTCTTCCCCCCACTAAAGTAGGGGGGATCCTGCTGCGTTCGTCCTGATCCAGCAAAAAAGAAGAAGAAGAAGAAGAAGAAGAAGCCTCGTCGCCCTTAACTTCCGGTAGATATTTCCACGTCTGAAAAGTTGTGGTCCATATCTCTTTTGACCTTGCGGGCGTAAAGGCGCGCCAATCGGCAGGGTTCTGGAATTTTATGGCCGCGCAGATACCGGCGCGCCAAATCCAAGGACGCCCCGACCGAAACCCTGTGACCTGGCGCCACCACTATAGGCCTGCACCCATCCTTTGAGCGAAAAACGTGACCAAGTATCTCTTCTCCACAAAAGAGTGGTGAT
>CAZXBV010000123.1:3426-4950 GCA_964639155.1 uncultured Methanotrichaceae archaeon | reverse complement strand
GGGCATTCCGATCGACGGATTTATTACTTCAATCTGCTGAACCAGAAAGCCACATCTTTGGCGGTGTTGGATCTATGATAAAACTTGGTTTTGTGGTCGCTGAGTTCAACAGGGATATCACCTACCAGATGGAAATTCTGGGCAGGGAACATGCGGAATTTTTAGGCGTTGAAGTTGCTCGCACGTTGCGGGTTCCAGGGGTTTACGATATGCCTCTTGCTGTAAAGAAGCTGCTCGCCCAGGAAGATATCGACGCCGTGGTAACTATAGGTTGCGTCATCCAGGGCGAGACAGGTCACGATGAGATCGTGGCCCAGCAATCGTCCAGAGTGATTATGGACCTCTCGCTGAAGTTCGATAAGCCCGTAACGTTGGGCATATCCGGCCCAAAGATGTCCAGGATGGATGCCCATCGCAGGATAGATTACTCCAAGAGGGCTGTTGAAGCCGCAGTCAAGATGATAAAGCGGCTTGAAATAGCCGATGGAGGATGAGATTGTTGGTGTCCAGAAGATTGGCTTCGATCCCTGAGTCCACCACCATGAAGATCTCGGCCATGGCAAAGAAGCTCAACGCTGCAGGGCTTGACGTGATCGATCTGGGAGTGGGTGAACCCGACTTCAATACGCCGAATAATATTTGCGATGCAGCCGTCGATTCGATCCGAAAAGGCGATACCCATTACGTCCCCACTTCGGGAATACCTGAGTTGAGGGCTGCCATCGCAGAGAAGCTCTATAACGAAAACCATATCGAAGTTGAGCCTGACCAGGTATCAGTGGTTCCTGGGGCAAAAATGGCCATATTTGCCGCGATTCAGTCTATGCTTGACGAAGGCGACGAATGCGTCCTGATCGGCCCGTCTTGGGTGAGCTATGAACCTTGCGTGAACTTTTCTGGTGGGCAAGTCCGATGGACCGAGGTGGACGATGAGTTCATGCCCCTCAACCTTTCCGAATCCATAACGCCCAATACGAAGATGATCCTAGTCAACTCGCCCTCAAACCCGACAGGCGCGGTATTTGGTCGCCGAGTTCTAGAAGAGATCAGGGATTTGGCTTTGGATCACAACCTTTGGGTACTCTCAGACGAAATATACGAGAAAATCATCTATGGTCAAGAGCACTTTTCCATAGGCTCGTTTCAAGGGATGGAAGAAAGGACTGTTACTGTGAATGGTTTTTCCAAGTGTTATGCAATGACCGGATGGCGGCTGGGCTACCTTGCAGGACCTCCCGAGATCATGAAATGGGTCAACAGGATACTTTCCCATTCGGTCTCTCACGCCACGACCTTCGTTCAGTGGGCAGGAGTTGAAGCGCTGAAAGGGCCGCAGGATACCATCAACTCTATGGTCACCGAGTTCAGGGAGCGAAGAGACCTCCTCGTCGCGGGCCTTAGGGATTTGGGGATCAAGTGTGCCCTTCCCGGTGGTGCATTCTACGTATTTCCAGACGTCTCGGAGTTTGGAGGCGGCGATGTGTTCTCAGAGAGGCTTTTAAGTGAGGCCATGATCGCTGCCAC
>CAZXBV010000123.1:0-3326 GCA_964639155.1 uncultured Methanotrichaceae archaeon | reverse complement strand
CTTTTTTCAGCTCGCAGAAAACCAACGCCCGCTACTTAACCTGAATTTGGTACCCTGCATCCCGAAAGAGTTTTGTGATCGCAGCGATGTGGTCTTGCGATCTAGTCTCGACTTCGAGATCGAGCCTGGAAACGAAGATGGGCAGGTCTTTTCCGCCCCTGGCATGATGTATGTGGAGCACGTTTCCGCCTTCTTTTGCCACCAGGTCGAGAAGCTTTGCGAGGGCGCCTGGAACGTCCTCTATGCAGACCGAAAACCGCATGATTCTGCCATTTCGAAGAAGCCCTTGCCTTATGATCCTGTTTAAGAGTGGCGCATCCACGTTTCCGCCACTTATGACCAGAACCACCTTGCTTCCTTTCGAGGTTTCAATCCGACCCGATAAGAGTGCTGCTAAGGGCACTGCGCCCGCACCCTCTGCCAGAACCTTCTTTCTGTCTAGAAGTGTGAGAATTGCGGCAGAGATCTCATCTTCTTCCACCAAAACTATGTCGTCGACCTTCTCCTGAATGATTGGATAGTTGATCTCGCCAACCTGTTTTACGGCGATGCCATCTGCAATGGACTTTTTGGAATCTGCCAAGACCCTCTTTCCCTCGGCGCGGGCTTGAACCGCCGATGGACAGGCTGTCGCCTGGACGCCTACTATCTTCGTTTGGGGCCGGATCGACTTTGCAGCGGTGGCAATCCCGCTGATAAGCCCACCGCCGCCAATGGGAACCACGATATAGTCTGGATCGGGGAGATCTTCGAATATCTCAAGGCCGATGGTTGCCTGGCCTGTGATTATGTCTTCATCGTCGTAAGGATGAATGAAGATCATGCCGCTTTGGGCCAGCTCCTTTGCATGAATGATGCTTTCCCCTAGGCTTTGGCCTTTTAGAATCACTTCTGCGCCGTAGTTGCGGGTAGCTTCTTGCTTGCTTATAGAGGCCCATTCTGGCATGACGATTGTGGCAGGAAGGCCTGCGCTTTTGGCAGCTAAAGCCACACCTTGTGCATGATTTCCCGCAGATGCCGCAACCACTCCTCGATCCCCGATCTCGCCTTTTCGCGTCAATATCTTGTATGTGGCGCCTCTGATCTTGAAGGACCCGCCCTTCTGGAGGTTTTCGAGCTTCAAGTAGACCTCATTTCCGGTCATCCTAGAAAATGTAGGCGAATATACCAAGGGCGTTCTTATGATCTTGCCATCGAGAAGTCGGGCCGCTTTCTGGATCTCATCATGTGTCATGATTGTCATGATCGTCACGCTTTCATGATCGTCACGTTCCCGTGATCAATTCATGTCACATCAAATTCAGGGCGTCTTCACCTGTCATTTCGACCTCGATTCCCAGATCGGCAGCCTTCTTGTTAACCTGCGCCACCACGCCTTCGAGAAGGTCTTCGACGGACTGGATGGATTCTTTCTGCATCGGTTTCACCCTTGCCGCAGGATAATCGAACTTTTCCAGCGCAGATACGTCGAAAGCACCGCAGAATATGCCGCCAACGTCGGTTGCTGCCATGACGATGTTGATCGACCCCAGGGGGATTACGTATCCTTCCGCCACTTTATTCTTCAGTTTTATCACTTCTTGGACCACTTCCACCAGCCCCTTCGTTTCTCTTTATAGCGTTTAACGATACATTCTGGACAAATCTCAAACTCACAAGAGTTTGAGATTTGGCCTATTCGTATCGCTAAACACTATACTTCTGTGATTTTCGCAAAGATACTGCAGCTTCCATTGGTCATCGGTTAAGGCAAAAATCGCAATGTTGCAATGCTCTCGGTAGCAAATCCTATGAAGTCAATCGGGTTAAAAAAAATTTAAGGGACCTGCTTCTGAATTCAACCCCATTTATGTAGTGCATAGTCGACGACGGTCGGTGCCGTTTGACTAATCCTCTTCCCAGACGTCTGCTTGTGTCATCACAGAGATAAGGTTGATCCTGCTCTTCAGCACGTCTCTGACGTCCGAATACTTTTCCTTCTCTTCCAGATTCATTGCCAACCTAACCAACCACTCATCGATCTCCTTGGCCACTTGGAATATGTCGTAAGGTGGAACGTAATCCTCGCTATAAGGTGAGAATGCCTCCTTACAAGCGGTCATAGCGGCCTCATCTTCCACCCAAAACATCCGTTTGATCATCGCTGTGATTATGGGTCCTGACTGATCAATCACTTCTGCTGCGTATATCCACCCACGTTCTTCAGGAAGATCACCGCGAACCATTATGGCACTTCCTTCGTAGCCAGACAAATCGATCTCGTGAGAGGTCACCACATCTTCTGAGAGTGGCGACGGCTTGGATATGCGGGTCAGCTTCAAAGAGCAGCAGTAATCGGCTTCCGGCACCAAAATGGTGAACCGGTTATCCTGCACTATGCCCAGATATTCACTCATGGGTCTCAACTCCGAGTAATATTCGATTTTCTAAAATTTATACCTTTTGCGCACCTTTCGCATTAACGGTTTGAACGCTCAGTAATTTTCCTGCTATCGGTTTTTTTAAATTCGATATGCTCCAACGCCATAACATGTGCTTTTTGAGCCTGACTCAGATCCACACAACCACGGAATATGATATATAAATACTATATTATAAAATATTTGACCACAAGTATCGAATTTTGCAAATTTAATTTAAATTATTATTGCCAATAAGAGGACGTCTCATCTAAATTCTCACCCATTATCACAAGTGGAAAATGATGAATTTGGCATAGCCTTACTGCGAAAAGTGAGCTTTTGTATTATGGCGCCCTCTTATTGTACGTACACCCACCAGTGGCAACCTCAAAAGGAAATATCATCAGATCGTCCTCGTTTTCAAACAGCCAACGACCGAGCATTATCAAAAGAGCGAGAACCAACAGAACCGCGACGATCATGAGACGCGAGATCATAACGTTGCTGAAGGCGCTCATGGACTTTTCGAGATTATTCATCTTCTTGACGTCGATCACCCTGCCCAAAATCCATACGAACAAGCCTGCCAGCAGGCTCGTTTTGCCCTTCCTTTTCCTCCAAGGCGAGGCGCGCTCGCCCCAGGTCCTCTTGGATCATCAGACACGTCCATCTGAAGGTTATTTTGTGTAAACTACCCCCCTCTAAAGAGGGGGGCTTTCTGTAGCCCTGGAACGTTTTCTGCCTCGATTAAGCAGAACAATCCCGGACCTCCGGGCTGGTTTACAACAGCCCCAATATCAGCAATGTTCTTTGCACCGTTGAAGTCTGCATCCCCCCTCCAACCACATATGGGACAAGAGAACTCTTTTCCTTTCCGGTCTCCGATATGGTGGCACTGGTGGCAGGTCTTGCTAGTGTACGCAG
>CAZXBV010000122.1:0-4981 GCA_964639155.1 uncultured Methanotrichaceae archaeon | reverse complement strand
CCACCATATCGGAGACCGGAAAGGCAAGGAGTTCTCTTGTCCCATATGTGGTTGGTGCGGTGATGCAGACTTCAACGGTGCAAAGAACATTGCTGATCTTGGGGCTGTTGTAAACCAGCCTGGAGGTCCGGGATTGTTCTGCTTAATCGAGGCAGAAAACGTTCCAGGGCTACAGAAAGCCCCCCTCTTTAGAGGGGGGTAGTTTACTGGATGAATATGGCGGGCCTTCCAGGCTCGGCATTCCGGCTCTTTCCCATCGGATCTTCGCCGGGCTCGTCTGCCGAATAGACCGCGACCGCGCAGCCCAAGGACCGTTCCAGGTAAGCCGTCTCTCGTGCAAGTGTATCGAGCTCATCAAGCCTCAACGGCTCAAAGCTTAATGAGTGTGCACCCTTCATGAGCTTCTGGGCGTACTTGGGAGCCTCTTTCTTGTGGGCTGCAACCTCCGGAAGTGGCATGACACATTTCATGAGAGCGCCCACGTTGAGATTGTCTGCCTCTTTCAGGCTCAGAGCCTCTTTGAGCATGGCACATTTCCAGGAAGGTGCCGTGTACAAAACCACCTTCTCAGGAGTCTGGTTCGTGATTTTCAGGATAGACTCAACGTCCTCCAAGGTCTTTTTCAAGAGGTCTTCTGCCATCTCAGCTTCCTCGTCTATGAGGGATGAGTCTGGCACTGGCCACTGAGCCAAAGAGACGTAACCGTCGCCCAACTCTTCCCAAATCTCCTCGCAGACATGAGGCGTGAATGGGACCATAAGCCTCACCCAGGTTAAAAGGACGTTCTTGAGCTGATTCTTTCCGCCTCGCCTTTGGTACCACCGCAGATCGTTGATTATGTGGTAAAAAGCGCTTTGAAGAGCCCGTCGGGTCTGAATGGACTCTAACGCCTCAGAAGTCTCGACTATCCGCCGCTGGAGCCTGCTCAATATCCACCGGTCGACGAGCGTCTTTTCGGCGAACTCGTCTATCTCGGAATCGGAGATAATATCCCAAGCAGTGTTGTAGAACCTTCCGACCTGGTGCCGGGAGGATTCCACGCCCTCGGTTCTCCAGTCCGCATCCTGGGTGTGCTCCGCGTTTGAGAGGATGTAAAGACGTGTCACATCGGCACCGTTCTCTTCCACGGCTTCTCTTAAGGTTAGCAAGGGGCCCTTGGACTTGGACATCTTCTTTCCTTCGAGGGAAACGAAACCGTTCACCGCCATGGCGCGAGGCCAAAGATCCCGCGGGAATATGGCGACGTGGTGGTATAAGAAGAAAAGAAGGTGATTTGCCACGAGATCTTTTCCAGACGACCTAAGGTCGACGGGATACCAGTACTCAAAATCGGTCCGGATCTGCTTTACCGTATCTTCGGGTATGCCGGTCAATTTGGCAACATTTTGGGGTTCGCTTTTTCCCAGGAATATGTAGTCGAAGAACTCAGGCGGGAGCGAATCGATATTCATCCCGGCGTTCACGTACTTTGCAAGGATGTAGTAGGCCATGTAGATTGTGGAATCGCCCAACGACTCTATCAGCCATTTTTTATCCCAGGGAAGATTCGTTCCAAGACCCTTGCGCCTCGCACAAGCCTTTTCTTTTAGCCAGTCCACCTTGTTCTCAAACTCGGTCCTGATCTCTTCAGGAATCAGCCTCATGCCGGCAAGACAGCTCAAAACTTCCCCTTTCCAGACAGGATCTGAATAGTTGAGGAACCACTGGTCTCGAACCATCTTTACGACACACCGAGTACCACACCTGCATATCACCGGGTTTTCGCTGAACTCGTAGAACACCTCGGCGATGTTCTGATCGATCAGGTCTGAAAGAAGCTGGTCTTTGATCTTCGAGACGGGAATTCCAGCGTACTTTCCAGTGTTCTCCTTGAGAACGCCGTTGTGAAACTCGCGTCTGTAAACGAACTTAGTGGCCGCTTCGGCCTTGGGGTCATTCTGGTCTTTTACGCCCAGTTCCTGGACCGCCTCGATCGCCGGGTACTCGCCATAATCTGGGACTTTGATCAAAGATATGAAATTGATATCCCTCAAGTCTTCAGTAATGCCGTACTGGCTTAGGTCTTCGTCGTAGAGGTCTTTTAAGGCCAGATAGTCGTAAGGCGCATGAGCCGGAACGCTCATCACGATCCCGCTTCCGTTGTCGGGATTTACAAACGAAGCTGGCAATGTGAGGACATTGACACCGGTCAAGGGGTTTGTTACTTTCTGGCCGACGAGTTTGGATCCATCGATCTCGCCGATCCGCTCGACCGATCTATCGGTATAAATCAGCTTCTCGTAAGCCTCGTTGCTCACAACCCAGGTCTCGTCGTTCACTTTGGCAACTACGTGAACCACATCGGGATTTATCCAGAGGTTGGTCACCCCAAAGACCGTTTCGGGCCGGAGAGTGGCGCAGGGCAAGATCTTGTCACCCCACCTGAACTTGACGAGGGCAAAGTCCATGATGGTGGTCTCTTCGCCCTTCAGTATGTCGTGATCCTCGACCGGATTTTCGTCGTTGGGACACCACCGGACAGGATGGCTACCTTTTGTCACGTAACCTTTGTCTTGGAGTATGTAGTACTGCCACTCGATGAACTTCTTGTAGGCAGGATCGGTGGTGGTAAACTCTCGTCTCCAGTCGATCGAAAAGCCAATGCACTTCATCGAGGCTCTTGACTCTTTTCTGAAATAGTCAACTATCGCCTGTGGCGTCGTCAAAGTCTCAAAAACTTCGGGGGGAATTCTGTGATGTTTTGTGTAGACTCTCTCGATCTCGGGATCTTTGTTCTTCACAAGCTCGCTCAGACCGACTATTGGAGTTCCTGTGACGTGAAACGCCATGGGAAAAAGGACGTTATCTCCATTCATCCGCTTGAACCTGGCCACCACATCTCCGATGGTGAAGGTTCTGGTGTGGCCTGCGTGCAGGTTCCCGTTCAGGTATGGATAAGGGATCGTTATCAAGAACTTCTTGCGGGTGTCTGGCTCGGCCTGAAACACCCCTTCCTCTTCCCACTTTCGTTGCCATTTGGATTCGATCTTTGAAGCTGAATAATCTTGAAGCAAAAAGCTAATCCTCCTTGGTAAGTCAAAGAGACCTGTCCTCTTCTACCATTTTCTCGATCCTTGAGACCGCAATCTCGATCCTTTCTGTGGGCTGTGTCACCGAGAACCGGACGTAACCTTCGCCGTATTCGCCAAATCCAACGCCTGGCGTCGCGACAATCCCTAGTTTTTGTATGAGCTTTTGGGCGTATTCAGCAGAGCTTCCCTCGATTCCGGCCCAGATGTAGAAGGTAGCGTCGGGCATTTGGACCTTTAAACCAAGTTTAGCAAGGCTTTGGTAAAGGTTCTCTACCCGCTCTTTATAGGTCTCTCTCATCTCGACTACGAACTTCTTGGACTCAGGGTTTAAGAGGGCGACTTCTCCTGCGTCCTGAACCGCGCCGAAGATTCCAGAGTCTATGTTGCTTTTGATCTTGCCGATTCCCTGAACGATATCGGCGTTGCCCACAACAGATCCCACGCGCCAGCCGGTCATGTTGTAGGTCTTGGAAAGAGAATGAAACTCGACGGCAACGTCCATCGCTCCTTTCACTTCTAATATGCTTGGGGGCCGAGTCTCGCCAAAATAGACCTCAGAGTAAGGGTTATCGTGCATCAGCAAGATATCGTTATCTGTGGCAAAGTCTACCATCTCCTTGAAAACGGAGATGTCAGCACAAGCGCCCGTGGGATTGTTGGGGTAGTCTAGAAAGATAATCTTGGCTTTCTTTGCCACCTTTGGATCTATCGATTCGAGGTCAGGGAGGAAATTGTTCTCTTTTTTCAAGGGAAGGGTTACCGGAACGCCTCCTGCAAACTGGACCGAGGTCTTGTATACGGGATATGCGGGATCTGGCACGAGAGCGAGATCGCCAGGGTTCAAAAAGGCAAGAGGTGCATGAGCGATTCCCTCCTTGGAACCTATGAGCGCTACGATTTCAGACTCGGGATCGAGGTTCACTCGGAAAGTCTCTTTATACCAGTCTGAGATGGCGGACCTAAAGGAGAGCTTACCCTCGTAAGAAGGGTATTGGTAATTCTCTGGGTCTTTTGCGGCCTCGCAGAGCGCATCCACAATGTGAGGTGGCGTGGGCAAGTCCGGATCGCCCACGCCCAGGTCTACGACGTCCACCCCTTTTTTCATCGCCTCGAATTTGGCTTTATCAATTGCTGCGAACAGATAGGGGGGGAGGGATTTTATCCGATCAGCGTACATTTAACTATCTCCGTCAATGATATACACAGGCAACGTCGCCCTGATTGCTTTTTAGGGCCTCAGAGCACCGCACTTTCGAAGTAGTTCACGTTGTATATAAGGGTAGAGGAATAGATGCTGAATATGGACGATCTGGCCTTCTGGATTCCAAACGAGGCCGTGGAGCATTATAAGAAAAAAGGCATATTGGAGCTTTATCCACCCCAAGCCGAGGCTGTGGAACGAGGCCTTCTTGAAGGAAAGAGCATGGTGGTGGCAGTTCCAACTGCTGCAGGAAAGACATTGCTTGCGGAACTTGCAATGTTGAGGGCGGCGTTGAAAGACGAGCGATCACTTTACATCGTTCCCTTAAGGGCCCTCGCCTCAGAAAAGTACGCAGCATTCCAAGAGTTTGAAGAAATTGGCGTCACGACCGGCGTTAGCACCGGCGAGTTTGAAAGACGCGACGAAAGGCTGGGCAAAAATCACATCGTTGTGGCAACTTCAGAAAAGGCAGACTCGTTGATCAGGAACGGTGCCTCCTGGATAAAGGACATCTCAGTCCTGGTAGTCGACGAGATCCATCTTTTAAACTCGGCCAATCGAGGCCCCACCCTCGAGATGACCATCACCAAACTGATGCGTTTGAACCCCCATATGCAGGTTATAGGGCTTAGCGCTACTGTCGCCAACGCCTCGCAGTTGGCAGAATGGCTCAAGGCAGACTTGGTCCAGAGCGAATGGCGACCTGTCG
>CAZXBV010000121.1:0-4985 GCA_964639155.1 uncultured Methanotrichaceae archaeon | reverse complement strand
ACTAGGGGTAAGTTCACACCCGTTGTAAATTGATTCCGATAACTAAATAAATCAATAGCCAGAAATGGATAATCACTTTGGTGATAGGGCATCCGCAAGTCCAGAAGGTGTGACATGTTCAAGATCGTGAAACGAGACGAGATGGCAAAGGGCACGGTGATCCTCAACGAGATCAAAGCGCCCTCCATCGCAAGAAAAGCGAAGCCTGGCCAGTTCGTAATCCTCAAGGCCAACGAGACTGGAGAGCGCATACCTCTCACAGTGGCCGACAAAGACCAAAAGAAGGGAACTATAACCATTATCTACCAGGTGGTCGGAAGGTCCACTGCCCTTTTCAGTGATCTAAAGGTAGGTGATGGATACCAAGACGTGATAGGCCCCCTTGGAAAGCCAACTACTCTGGAAAATGTCGGATTGGTTGTTTGTGTCGGCGGCGGAACCGGCGTTGCCGTCCTGTACCCCATCATTCGAGGGTTGAAACAGATGGAAAACCGCGTAATCAGCATAATTGGCGCTCGAACACGAGATCTTATCATTCTGGAACGCGAGATAGAGGCCGCATCAGACGAGTTTCACATATGCACCGATGATGGATCTTTTGGCCATCATGGCTTTGTCACCGACGTTTTACGCGATATCCTCAAAAAGGAGATACCAAAGCTTGTGGTTGCCGTCGGGCCGGTTCCAATGATGAAGTCCGTTTCTGATATCACTAGACCTTACGGAATCAAGACCCAAGTCAGCCTGAACCCAATCATGATAGATGGCACAGGTATGTGTGGCGGGTGCCGGGTATTGGTCGATGGAGAAAATAAGTTCGCTTGCGTCGACGGGCCTGAATTCGATGGTCACAAGGTCGATTTCGATCAGCTTATCCAACGTCTCCAAGCGTACAGGTCCGAAGAAAAGCAAAGTTCAGAGACGCACAAGTGCAAGCTGGATTTTTAGATAAAGTCGAGTTGAGTCGAGTCGAAATCGAGATCGCATTTTCCCAAACGGAGTTATGGTGTAGAGATGGCCAAAAAAGAGGCAAAAGGGGCGAAAGAACCTGTAAAATCGAAGAGCAGACGGGTCGCCATGCCTGAGCAAGAGCCCGATCAGAGACGAAGCAATTTCAATGAAGTTCCCCTTGGGTACACCCCTGATATGGCCGTGAAAGAGGCATCTCGCTGCCTCCAGTGCGAGTCTGCACCTTGCGTTTCTGGGTGCCCGGTGGAGATAGATATCCCTGCCTTCGTTCAGCTCATAAAAGATCGAAAGTTTGATGAGGCTGCAAAAAAGATCTGGGAAAAAAACAGGCTTCCTGCCATCTGTGGTCGGGTCTGTCCCCAAGAGATTCAATGCGAAAAAAAATGCGTACTCGGAAAGAAAGGGGCGCCCATCGCCATCGGAAACCTCGAGCGGTTCGCAGCCGATTTTGCCCGGAAAAACGGTATCCAGCCTGCTGCAAAAGAAACGACGCCGACGGGAAAGAAAATTGCAGTTGTAGGATCGGGACCTTCGGGGTTGACCATCGCAAGTGATCTGATCGCCAGAGGGCATAAAGTGACGGTATTCGAAGCACTTCACAAACCAGGCGGCGTTCTCGTGTACGGCATCCCCGAGTTCAGGCTGCCAAAAGATATCCTATCTTTCGAGGTCGAATCTCTCGAAAAACAGGGCGTCGAGATCAAATGCAACACGGTCGTCGGAAGGACCGTTGATCTCGAAGAGATCTTTGATGATGGTTACGATGCCATATTTCTTGGATTGGGGGCAGGCCTTCCCAAGTTTTTGGACATTCCAGGCGAAAACCTTGTCGGAATCATGTCGGCAAACGAATACCTGACCCGAGCAAACCTGATGCGAGCTTACCGTTTTCCCGAATACGACACCCCCATTCCTCGGGGAAAAAGGGTGGCAGTCTTAGGTGCCGGAAACGTAGCCATGGACTCCGCCAGGACCGCAATCCGGCTCGGTGCCGAGAAGGTTTGGATCGTCTATCGCCGATCACGCAAAGAGATGCCAGCTCGCCTCGCTGAAGTCAACCACGCAGAAGAAGAGGGCGTCGAGCTTCTCTTGCTCACTAGCCCTAAACGTTTCCTTGGCGATGAGAAGGGGCGCATCAGTGGGATGGAATGCCAAAAGATGGAGCTTGGCGAACCTGACGAATCCGGCAGATGCCGGCCCATTCCAGTCGAAGGATCAGAGTTCGAGCTTGAATGTGACCTGGCGATAGTTGCTGTCGGAACAAAAGCCAATCCCCTTCTCACGCGCTCGACTGAAAGTCTCGACCTTAACAAGTGGGGCTACATCGAGGCGGATCCAAAGACCGGAAAAACCAGCCTGAAAGGTGTCTGGGCCGGTGGTGACATCGTTACCGGCTCTGCGACTGTAATACTTGCCATGGGCGCAGGTCGAAAAGCTGCCGACTCGATCCACAAGCATCTGACGAAAGAAAGGTGACATGCTGGCCGGACACATTTTTGATTTGTAGTGTTTAACGATACTTGTCTGAAAGGTATCGTTAAACACTATAATTGGTTCTTGACTATTACCCCGCTGAGGTGTATCGAGTGTCTCCATCCAAAGGAATAATGGTCCCAAGAAATCAAGGCGAAGAGTTCAGGAAAGCTTTAGTCAATATGGGCCTCTTCGACCAAAGCCGAAAAATCCAGTCTGATCAAGATCACGTCTACTTACCTATCAACCCTCTGGACGAAACGTCGTTGGAGAGCCTGTTATCCGTTGGAGATTTTCAGGAGATTGTATTCGAGTTCCCCGAAAAAGAGGTGCTTCCAAGCGGAGAAGAGCTTTTGGGGCGGCCACTCCGCTTTGAGATGGTGGGCGATATCGCCATCGTCGACCCAGAAGAGGCAAAAGAAGTGGCATCTATCGTGATGAAAGTTCGCAAGAACATAAAGACGGTCATCGCGCCACTGGGTCCTGTCGAAGGAGAGTTCAGGACGAGACGGTTCGAACATGTCGCAGGTGTCGAGAAGACTTCCACGATTCACAAAGAACATGGACTCTTGTACAAAGTGGACCTGGAAGGCGCATATTTTACGCCACGTCTCGGCACTGAAAGGTTAAGGGTGGCAAGACTGATCCAGCCCGGCCAAGTGGTATTCGACATGTTTGCAGGTGTTGGGCCTTTTGCCCTTCTGATGGCAAAAAGGGGCGCAAAAGTAATTGCGGTGGATAAAAATCCAATCGCAGCCCGGTACATGAGGGAGAACGCCGCCCTTAACAAGCTGGATTCGGTCGAGATCCTGGAAGGAGACGCGTTTGAGGTTGCAAAGCTGTATGAAGGCAAGGCAGATCACGTCATAATGAACCTTCCCCACAGCGCTCACATCTTTTTAGAGGCAGCAATAAAGGCCGCAAAGAAGGGCGGCATAGTTCACTATTACTCAATATCTCCAGAAGAAGACCTCTACGGGCGAGATACGGCATTCATCGAAGAGGCTTGCAAGAAGGTAGGCGCGAAATTCCGCGTCATTTACAAGGATGTCGTCAGAAGTTACGCACCCAGGCAGTACAATGTGGTAATAGATTTCGAGCTTATATGAGATTGAGATTCGGTTCGTCGATCGACTTAACCGAAAGGTTTATATTCGACAAATGACGTAATATGTGTATAGCAAAAGTCGTATAACTGTTTTCTCCCTCTACCTCCCAAGCGGCTTTTGCACCCACCTCCCTCCGTTACCTTTTGGGCTCCTACGAGCCCACCTCCTAATCACCTTCGAGCCTCAAACCTGGGGTGAGATCTCTCAAAAATGTGACATTTTTTTGGATATTCTGTGAAACTGTTTTAATATCTGAAAAAATTTAGAGGGAACCTAAGGAGTGTTCAAAACATGTCCTTAGATTGTACCTGCAAATTGTGTAACCAATATCGTTTGGCTAAATCATATTTTCCGAGATTTAGCCCACCCAGACCTCATTTTTAGCGGACTGCATTATCTCTGAGCCAGGACCTGATTCTCCCACGAAGGAAATGCCCTGTCCAAAGACGTTCCAGTTCATGTCATCAGTTTCTACGACGTTGCTTCCACTCTGATCGATAGGACCGTTGCCGGAGCCCACAATCGCATAACCTAAGATATCTTGGCCCACGATGTTATGAGATCCTCTTATCTGAGCGAAGTTGCTCATAGTCTGGACTGGGTCGGTCCTCTCTGTCGGCTTCGTCCAAGCCCGAGCAAGAGTCCTCTGGCACAAGGTGTTTCCGTCACCAGTGATGGTGCCGGTGTTCCATCCGGTCTGATATATCTCGTTACCATATGCTCGCTGTGTCACATCTTGGCAGGCGTAATTGTCATCGCCCACCACGGCGATGGCGTTGGCACCGCTCTGGGATATGTAGTTGCCAGCAGCGTCTTGATATACGCCCTGACCTACCGTGTTTCCATTGCCGACCACAACGGCAGCGTTGGCAGCGCTCTGGGTTATGTATTCACCTTGGGCATTTTGGGATACTTCCTGGTTCACGTAATTGTTGTCCCCATAAACTACCGCGGCGTTGGCTGCGTTTTGGCTCACATGACCGCCCTCCCCGCTCATGGAGATGCTCTGAGTGATCTGATTTCCGCCAGCAAAGGCAGATGCTGATACAAAGAGAAGGACCATCATAGACGCGATAGCCCACTTCGTAAATGCTGCATATCTCATTTTTAACTAACCCCCGTTATCTATTTCTGG
The DNA here is from genome assembly GCA_964639155.1 of uncultured Methanotrichaceae archaeon. Classification (GTDB taxonomy): domain Archaea; phylum Halobacteriota; class Methanosarcinia; order Methanotrichales; family Methanotrichaceae; genus CAYWZG01. The sequence goes on along the minus strand of CAZXBV010000121.1, from coordinate 299 downwards.
CGTAGTAAAATCGCCAGAGGAGAGTTTCCCTCCTCGCTGGAGACGAGACGGAAAATGTGCTTGACGAAGCGAACATCCATCATCGCCCCACCTCCAAAACCCACCTGTGTCTCGGTGATTTAAATCATTATTTTTCATGTAGGGGTGATGTTGAGTTGATATATGCTCTACATAATCAGTTATTCGTCGAGAATTGAATGATTTGATGTGTTGCGTTGTGGCCAGGTAGCGCAGTATTGAGATTTGACCCGCGCGCCGTCTTAAAGCTTCTCAAAGCAGCCTTTCTCTTTCGACTTCAT
>CAZXBV010000120.1:0-5038 GCA_964639155.1 uncultured Methanotrichaceae archaeon | reverse complement strand
GGATCTCAGTAGCTAACACGTTAAACCAATCCAAAAAAGACAGTTGCGGACCGACCCGATCTTCTTTGAGCCTGCTTGTGAGTCGATCCGAAAGCGAATTATTTTCTTATTCGCTCAATAGCCGCTCAATCTCCTCTTTCAGAATGGAAGATATGAGTCCTCCGTCGGCTTTTCCTCGTAACTCCTTCATCGCAACGCCCATCAAGGGTCCAATCGCTCTTTCGCCCCGTTCCCTGATGAACTCTTCTTTTTCAGCGACCACTTTCAAGACGACGTCCCGAACTTGGCTTTGATCGACGCCTGTGAGGCCCGCTTTTTCGGCAGCCTCTTCAGGTGTGATTGAGGGGCTCTTCGCCATCACCTTCAAGAGTTTTGGAATTCCTTCTTTGGCCACTTTCCCCTGGGCGACAAGAGCGAAGCTATCGATATAATTATTCTCGGTCAAATTGGCGACTGGAACGCCTTCGCGAGCCAGCTCTCTTGGGATCAATTCCAGAGTCCTGACCACCAGTGAAGAGGATAACGAGAACTGCGCGACCACGTTTTCGAATAGCTGATACTCTGGAGAAGACGCCATCAGACCCGCCATCTCGGGATTGAGGTCGTAATCTCTGACGAACCGTTCGGTCCTCTCGTCAAAGAGCTCCGGAAGCTTCAGCCGATCGACGGTTTCAGATGTCACGATTACAGGAGGAACGTCTGTCTCAGGATACATCCTGGCAGAGCCAGGAAGTGGCCTCATGTAATCACTACAGCCATCGGGAAGTGCCCGCCGGGTCTCTTCTGGAACGAACTTGAGAGCTTCTCTTGCCCGTACTTTGACCGCCTTCATGGCCGCATCTGCTCGATCCTGAGGCGCTGCCACCATGACCAGACAGTCGCGGTCTTCAGCTGACAAGACGTCTCTGACAGCCTCGACCTCTTCGGCGGTTATGCCGTAGGCTGGAAGCTCGTCGGTATGGAATATGCCACCAACACCGGCCCGTTTGGCTCTATCAGAGATCTCGGATCCAAGACGCCTTCCTGGCTGGATCTCCATTCCCACCAATCCACCAAACTTTCCCAATCTGACGGCGAGGACTACACCGTCCTTCTTGAGAGCAGAGCGAATCACCTTAGATTCTGTCTTGGAGAAAAGGGCGGTCACATCGACGACTGAATCATATACCTGAGCCGCTCTATCGTTCAGCTCGTCCTTGATCTTCAGGAGGTTGACCTGCCTTAAAGCTTCCATCTCGACGATGGTATCGACTAAGTTCAGGGCCTGGACACCCTTGATCTCGACTCGGGCACCGTCCCTTATCGAGACGTTGACGTCCTGGCGGATGGTTCCAAGGCCCCTTTTCACTCGGCCCGTCGATCTTAGGATCATTCCCAACTTCTGGGCGACCTCATGAGCATGCTGTGGCGAGACTATGTCTGGGGCCGTGCATATCTCTACCAGAGGGATGCCGAGTCGGTCTAAGGAGTAGACGACTTCGTCACCCCGATCCTCGACGATCCTACAGGCTTCTTCCTCTAGACATATAGTATCCATTCCGACGTTGCCACAGGATGTCCCGATGTAACCGTCTGAAGAGACATAAGCAGTCCTCTGAAAGCCCGAGGTGTTGGACCCATCAATCACGATCTTGCGCATGGTGTGAACTTCGTCCGCGATATTCATGTTCAAAAGCTTGGAAACCACCAAGGATATCTCGATGGCCTCTGAATTGAGCCTTCTTGGAGGCTCTTCGTCCGCTTCCACAAGACAAGTGGTGTCGTAAGACTTATAGATGAACTTTCGAGATACGAGTACCTCTTCCAAGGCGGCTCTATCGATTTCACCAAGCTCGCTTTTTGCCGGGCGAAGGTATCGGAAAAACTCGTGGTTCGAATCTATCACGTCTCTGACCACGGTGGGACATCCACAAAAGAGCTTGGTTGCGGTATCGAGTTGCTGATGGATTTCGATCCCGCACATAAGGCCCAAGGAGCCGTAGTCTAAGCTTGCAGGCATAATAGGTCGACCGCTCTCTACCGGTATATACCTATCAGTCTGCACCTGGAATTCGAGGCGGTTTAACCCTCTTGACCGCTTCTTTGATGTCTTCGGCCTTTACCGTCTTCCTCTTAGCATGATTGGCCCATTCAACAGCCTCTTTAGCCACCTCTAGGCCGTAATTTTCCAAAACCTCTGCCAATGCATCGCGTGCGCCTTCGCTGACCCTTCTTGCCCCGGCTTCACGTATGAGTCTGCTAACTGGTGCAACTGGAAGTATCACCATCTAAATTTGCCCCCTCTCATTAAATACGGCCTTTGAAGTCAGAAGAGCAAATAAAAACGCATCTTCTAGAACTAAAGGCCCGAATAGGTATCACCTTGACGATCAGATCGGTATATATAACTTTCGTAAACATAAGATCAAAATTATGCCCAATAATCTTGAGAAAAATGTATATCAAGGATAATTAGGCCAAAAATCCCATAAATAGGGTTTTTTAGCGAATTCGAAATTTAGCTGGCGTAGCGCGGATTTTGGCTTGTGCGCTCTTGACTATAGTGCTTAACGATACCTTTCAGCCAAATCTCGAACTCGTAAGAGTTTGAGATTTGGCCTATTCGTATCGTTAAGCACTATTCTGGCGAGAACCGATTAGATGATACTAATCGGTTCTTGACTATATAGGCCCCAAGTTCCGTTCTATTTGCCAGGATCTGGCTATGGCTCTTCGCCATGACTTTCAGAACCCCATCTCAGGCTCTTTATGACTCCATGGAGTGTCTGAACTTCTCGGTCAGTGAGACTTGCCCTCCCAAAGATCCGTCTCAACATGAGCATCGTCTTATCTAACTTGTGGAGTGGGTATCTGCCCTCTTCAAGCGCCGACCTGAAGTGCTCATAGAGCCGGTCCTGATCGCTTCTACTGGCCAACGCGACCTCGCCCGGTTCCACCTGGCTCAAAGCGTAGAACAGAACTGCAGCAGCATGAGATATGTTCATTATCGAATATTCCTGGCCGGTGGGGACCGTCACGATCATATCGCAGATCTTGAGCTCTTCTCTCGTAAGGCCGTTGTCTTCCCTTCCAAGAAGAAGCGCCACATCTCCTTTTGTTCCCTGAAGCTTGGTTGCCAGATTTTCAGGGGTGAAGCCAGGAACCCTGATGTGTTCGTCGGTGCTGTGAACTGAAACCCCAGTGCTTCCAACGACGAGGCAGACGCCTTCGAGGGCCTCTTCCAGGCTGGATACGACTTTTGCCCCTCTGATCAGATCCTGGGCGTGAGATGCCATCGCCAATCCAAAATTCTCGATTTTGCAGGGGTTGACCATGACAAGTTGGTGAAATCCAAAGTTCTTCATGGCGCGAGCTATGGAACCCACGTTCCCTTCGTATATTGGCTCTACCAACACTACCCTCAGGTTCATCCTTTAGATACTCCCAGTGGCATCAGCTTTGCGACCTTTCTTGCGATCCCAAGGTTGTGGACGACGTCTACCACTTCAGAGCTGGGCTTGTAGACTTCGGGCGCCTCCTCTGCCAGCATCTTGGGGTTAGTTGCCATCACTTTTATTCCCCTCTTGCTGAGCGAATCTTTCACATCGAGGCCAGAATAGGTTTTCTTGGCTTGAGTCCTGCTCATGATCCTTCCTGCACCGTGACAGGCGCTTCCGAAGGTGAGTTCCATCGCCCCTTCGCTACCGCAAAGAACGTAGGAAGCAGTTCCCATCGATCCTGGTATGAGCACGGGCTGGCCTGCATCTCTGTAAGCTTTTGGGATCTCGGGCCTTCCAGGACCAAACGCCCTCGTCGCACCTTTCCTGTGGACGTAGAGCCTCTCTTTGGACCCGTCTACCTCGTGCTCTTCGATCTTGGCCACGTTGTGGGCCACATCGTAAACGAGGTCCATCTTGATATCGCCAAAATACCTCTGGAACACTTCTCTAGTCCAGTGAGAGATTATCTGGCGATTGGCCCATGCGTAGTTGGCGGCCGAAACCATAGCGCCAAAATAGTTTTCAGCTTCAGGAGTTCCAATGGGTGCACAAGCTAGCTGTTTGTCGGGAAGACTTATCTTGTATTTCTGAACTGCCTTGTTCAGAACTGTGAGGTGGTCTGTGCAGATCTGATGACCCGCGCCCCGAGAGCCGCAGTGGATCATCACCGTGATCTGCCCTTCGAAAAGGCCAAATTTCTTTGCGAGGTCTTGGTCAAGGATCTCGTCTACCCTCTGTATTTCTAGAAAATGATTCCCGCTTCCTAAAGTTCCAAGCTGTGGTCGCCCTCTTTTCCTGGCTTTCAGGCTGACATGTTTTGGGTCAGCACCCTTTAAGCAGCCGTTTTCTTCACAGTGTTCAAGGTCCTCTTTCACGCCGAAACCTGCATCAACCGCCCATCCAGCGCCTTGGGTAAATACTTGTTCTAGTTCGTGATCTGAGATCCTCAGCCTGCTTTTTGCCCCCACGCCCGAAGGTATGTCGTGGAAAAGGTCTTCTACCAAATTTGAGATTATGGGCGTCACTTGACCTGCTTTGAGCTCGGTCCGGAGTAGCCTGACACCACAGTTTATGTCAAACCCCACACCCCCAGGGCTGATCACGCCCTCATCTTCCCGGAAGGCGGCAACCCCCCCGATGGGAAATCCGTATCCAAGATGTGCGTCGGGCATCGCCATCGAATATTTTACAATCCCTGGCAGAGTGGCGACGTTGGCCACCTGGTCTATAGTGCCCTGTTCGATCTTATCTACGAGCGTATCAGATATGAAGATCCTTCCAGGCACCCTCATGCCCTTTTGTCGATCCTGAGGCACTTCGTAGATGTAATCGTCAACCTTATTCAGCATGAGAACAACCTCTAAACATCCAAGATCACCTGGGCGGTCCACAAATTTCCTTCCTGCACGATTTCGAACTGGTGGAGCGTGACGGCCTTAACCTCAGTCTCGAAAAAATGCCTTTTGGGGTCGATCCTTTCGCCACCCACTCGGGCCTTCAGCTTCCAACCTTCACTGCCCGTTCCTGAGCCCGATTGGGCCTGACCTAACTGCTCAGTC
>CAZXBV010000119.1:0-5049 GCA_964639155.1 uncultured Methanotrichaceae archaeon | reverse complement strand
GCAAGACGCGGATTGCTAAACTGCTTGTATATCTCCATGTCTTTGGGATAACCGATAAAGGGATCGATCGTCCCAGCTTCCATGTTGGCAACCCAGACCTTGACCTCTGATTTATCGGCCTCTATCCCCTTTTCGTGGAAGAAATCGATGAAAGGCCCGGGACTTTCGCCATGAGGCGCGATCGCGACTGATCCCTTCATCCCATCCACAATCTCGACTTCTTGAATGGACGCGAAAATCCGAAAGTCCAACCTCTCATCGTTCGAATTTGCAAAGGTCAGCTTTCCTGAATTATCCTCTTTCAGGACATAACCTGCCCCATCCATGAACTCGACGAGAAGATCCTTCAGGTTGAGACTGGATAGCGCCTTTAGCTCTTCTTCTGCCTTCTGATACTTGCTAAAAGCCTTGGCAAATTCGGGGTCGCCGTAATTTCCAGTGTGGACGAAATGGAACATCACGTCGTTAACCTGCATTGCGCTGTCCAACTTCGGGATGTTGGTGAATATCGGGTCTTTTCCCAACACGTTGTGGAATATCCCCGCAGCAACGTTCTTCTCGCCCACCATCTCCTCTAGCTCAGATCGTTCTTCAGAGCTTAAGTCAGCCTCGCGGACGCACTGGTAAACCCGCTGCAATAGCTCGTATCTGGATATGATCTCCTTTTGTGTGAGGATGTCGCCAAGACAAGACTCTATAACTTCAATTTTTTCGTTCAAGCTCGCACTCAAAGTATCGTTCCCCTGACATTAGCATTTGTTGGGATTCTTGTTGGAATTCTGCATCAGTTCGGCTCTGAGCTCGCCCATGATTGCAGTCCTTTCGGCAAAGGCGTTGTGCTGATGGATGCTCTCTTCGTTCGTCTGCTTCAAGGTTATTATCGCATCATCAGGCAGATCTGGGAACGATTCCACCATCTTTTGAGCCATCGTCCTGACACAATCTTCTACGAACTTGGGGTTGTTATGAGCCCTCTCAACGACCAAAGCCTCGTCGGGCCGTTTCAACAATCCAAATACTCTCGAACTCATCGACCCTTCGATGATCCTGATGATCTTGTCAAGAGATACGCAACGCTGATCGCATACCTCAACCGATATCATGCCCCGGCCCCTCTGGTTGTGGGTTGCGATCGGAAGCCTGGCTGCAAACTCGTAAGCCTCCTTTGGACTCAAGCCCAGCGTCGAAAGCTCTCGTCTCGCCTGATCTCTCATGATCTCTTGAGCACAAGGACAAGCCGTCATTCCAACAACCTCGGCCCCAACCATCTTCCTTAAGTGGCCGCTCTTTGCCACGGCTTCGGCGAATATGTCCACCAGCTCTTGACAATCCGTCTTGGTGGCTGGAGACTGTCTCTTTACCACATACTCGCTCTTCATCTTGACCTCGGCCCTGGTGGCGTACTCGTGCTTTGAAAGAACCCTGCGGGCAATCTCGCCGCAGAGCTCTTCTATCACGTAGACTGGCTCGTTGATCGCGTCTTCCAAGACCTCGTCGATGACCTCGAAGTTCCTGGAGAGATTCGCCCCTTTCCGGTCCGAAGGGAGATCTACGAAAACCTCGAAGCGAGATATGAGAACGATAGGTCGATCTTCGTCTCGACGAAGAACCTTCACCATCTTCTTGATTCCAGTCAGACCAACTCGGGTCAGGTTTATCGGATATTCTGGGTAACAAGCCTGAACGTCTGGAAGGGTATCCAAAAAGCCTCACCTACAAAAATTGTCCTCTTCGTCCAGCTCGTCTGCAATAAGGATTAGCTCGTCTACTTGGGCCAGCATCTCGTCCAAGGTCTCGGATATCTGGCGATCTCTCTCTCCAAGAGTGTTGAAGAGTTCATCGAGCCGAGCACGGAGCTGATCATCGTCCAGATCGAGGATCTCTCCGTCTTTTAGCAACCTCTCGATCCCGTCCAAATCCAGCATGCTCCTTTGTGACGGTCTAAAACCTATTTTAGGCTTTGCCCCTTGTTGGGGGCAGCTATATTTATCTATAGGATCGTTATTCCCGTGGAGGCGAGTGATGGTGATCAAGAAATGTCCTCGACACGGTTTTTTCCGAGGGGATTTTTGTGAATGCGGCAGGCCCGGAGAATTGGTGCTCGAAGAAGATATGACCGAGAAGCTGGGCCGGTTGGTGGCAGGGGCCCTGAGACATTTTCCTGGTGACTTGGGCTTGAAAATGGATTCAAAAGGTTGGGTTGACTCAGGCCAGCTGTCCGAAGTTATAAAGACGAGATATCGCTGGGCCAACCAGGAACTCATCACAGCTCTAGTCGAGTCTGATCCCAAAGGAAGGTACGAGACGCGGGATGGAAAAGTAAGGGCGAGATATGGCCATTCTGTAAAGGTGGATCTGGACTATCCACCAAACGAGAAAACTTGTCTTTACTACGGCGCAAATGAAGAAGAAGCAGACAGGATACTGGAAGTAGGGCTCAAATCCGCATCCCAACGTTACGTCCACCTGAGCATCACTCCCAAAAAGGCCTGGCACGTGGCCACCTTCAGGACCAACAACCCTCGTGTAATCGAAATCAACGCCCAGAACGCCCAAGCGGATGGGGTCAAGATGATGATCGTAAGCGAAGACATCGTCATCTCAGAAAACGTACCCCCTCAGTACTTAAGATCGGTCTCCACAGAGTCGATTCTTTCATCTTTGGATCAGGACGATCCGGGTATTGAAGATTGACTCTTGAAAAGGACATCTTGTCGCGTCGATATTGCCAAGTTGTACATATTGGGATTGCCATCCCAACAACCTATAGTCGAGAACCAACTATAGTCAAGAACCGATTAGGTGAAACTAGTTGGTTCTTGCCAGAATATATTAAGAAACACATCCGTGACGACTCATCTTCCAAACCTGCGATCTCTTCGCTGAAAGTCCCTGATGGCGCGAAGAAAACCGGTCTCGTTTAGCCCCTCTCCTGCAAAATAGAGTTCTGAATAGGCAGATTGCCAGATCATGAAGTTGCTGAGCCGTGTTCCGTCTGCCCTGATTACTAAGTCCGGTCGCCGTTTGATTTGCAGCTCAGACTCGATGGCGTTTTCGTCGATATCTTCCGGGTCCAATCGGCCTGACTCGACCTCTTTGAGAACAGAGACCACGGCCTCAGTAACCTCTTTTTTCCCGCCGTAACCCAAAGAGACCGTCAGCTCGACTGGCCCACCCCTTCCAAGGCGGAACATTTCACCCTTGGCCGTTTGGACCGTCACATCGGCTGGCACGTCTTTCAGCGTCTCAACCAAATTCGGGAGGGTTTCTGGTTCAGTTTTGCTTGTGTAGACTATGAGACCCTCTATGCCCAAAGATCGGCACCATTCAACCATCTGGGCGATGAGGCTTGGCCAGCTGCGTTCGATCACTCCGTTGGGGAATACCACGGCGACGCATCCTGGAACTCGATATTGAGATATCTGATTTATCAGAATCCGTTTGTATATAATGCCCAGCATCTCAACCCTTGTACCAATTTTCTACGAGAAAGTATTTTTGCGATCGTGTTCATCAGTGATCCGTGCAAAGAGATGTAGTGGCCAGAGTTGGGGCGGGACTGACCTTGTTGCTCATCCCCTACGCCGGGGTTTACACTGCTCTGCCACTTGCAGCATTTTCCCTGTTAAAGGGCGTTAGGATATTGTCTGCATCTTTCATCTTGCTCCTCTTGCTCAGTTTCGGCCTGGGGTTCACCGACCTTGAGCTTCCCCTCTACTTGGTAGCAGCGGCTTTCGTTGCCCCTACCTTTTCAGCTCTCGCCTCAGAGAGGTTCCAGAATCTCTCCAAGAGCTTGATCTATTTGAGCACCACCATGTTATTGGGCTACCTTGCAATCCTTTGGACCAGTCCTGTTGAACTGGTGCCAGAAAGGATTCTCTTTTTGGCCACCCTCGCGGGCCTGAGCGGGGCGTTCCTCCACACCGCTTCTACCGAGAGGGATTTTGCAGTGCCTTTTGGGTCTTGTATGGTGATGTGGCTCTTTAGCTTCGATTACGCCCTTCCACCCTTTGAGTACATGATCCTAATATACGTCTTTGCCTTGGCTTTGGGCCTTTTGGCCTACAAAATGAAGGCAGCCGACCCTGAAGCGGTTATCAGCGAAGTGATAATTTGCCTTTTGGTCATATTCTTCGCAGGAGTGACCTGGTTCTTGCTGCTCTTGTCATTCTACCTTTTGGGAAGCGGCTTTACCAGGTATAAGTATTCCCGCAAACTCGAACTTCGGGTCGCTCAGTCAAGAGGCGGCGTTCGTGGCTACAAGAACGTTTACAGCAACAGCCTTGTTCCTCTGGCGATGGCGGTATGCTATGGGATCTACAACAGCGATCTATTCCTTTTCGCCTTCGTTGGAGCCGTGGCCACAGCCACCGGCGACACCCTCGCAAGCGAAATTGGAGAAACGAGCCGATCTAATCCAAGGATGATAACCACGCTGAGAGAAGTTCCACCTGGGGTCGATGGCGGCGTCACTTTACTTGGCGAGGTTGCTTGCCTCTTTGGCGCTCTCGTCACAGGACTTTTGGCATTGGTTATCGGCGTTGCAGGACATTGGGGCATCGTTGCCGCCATCGTTGGCGGATTTTTGGGAACCAATTTCGACAGCTTCCTGGGCGCAACTTTTCAGTCACGAGGACTTCTCAGCAACAACGGCGTGAATTTGGTTGCTACCTTCTTTGGAGCCTTAGTGGGCGGAGCTATCTGGATTTTGGCATGATCGTTTGGTGCGATTTATAAATATATCCGTTAAAAAGCAAAGAGGTGTCTTGCGATGAAAGTCTACGCAGTCTTTGGAGATCCGATCGAGCACAGTCTATCCCCGCCGATGCAGAACGCAGCCTTCAAAGCGCTGGGGCTCAACGCATGTTACCATCCCTTCAAGGTTTCGAAATCGAGATTGGGTGACGCCATTTTGGGCGCAGAAGCGATGGGATTTGGCGGCCTCAACCTGACAATACCCCTAAAAGAAGAAGCCCTGAAGTTTGTCCGGCCTGACGAAACTGCGGCAGCCATGGGGGCTGTGAACACGGTGGCTTTCTGTGACGAGAT
>CAZXBV010000118.1:0-5107 GCA_964639155.1 uncultured Methanotrichaceae archaeon | reverse complement strand
TATCAAATGAAATGGGCAAGAATGAGTCGCATCAAGACACCCACGACTAAAATATTTTCAGATTATGTATTCTCTCGGTGGGTGATATGAGTTATGAGGTTTTTGAGGAAATCCGAACCGCTGGTCGAAAAGACGTCTTTCAGGACCTGCTCACCAACTTGTGATTATGAGCAAAAGAGCAGAAGATTTCCTGAACGGAAAGGTGAAGCTCTCAGAACCCCAAAGAGAGATCACACGCAAAGTTCTGGCTTATACGCCGGTTTCTGGCTTATATTGCCCCATTCTACCCAAAAATACTCAGATGTCATAGAACATCCCTTCGCGATCAAATGAATGTGGCAAGAAGGGGCAAAAGTGAGATCATAAGGTTCAAAACCCTCTTATCCTGCCCAAATTCAGCTTCAAGCGAGATCAAAGTCTTTAATTTGTAAGCGTCTCGTCTTTCTTTAAATAGGAAGAGAGATTCCAGAAACTCTCCTGGCTCAAATCTCGTCGTGTCAGACACCTTCTCAGTAATTTGAGGCGTACGAGCCGAAGGCGTTAATAAGGGCCCGCGCCCAGTTAGCAAAGTTGAAAGCCGCACCAAACCGGGGGTACAGAATTGCAGCACCATAGTGATGCGCCGTATTATGTCTTAGAAGGATCAATTATCTTCATGTCGTGGAGGCGGAGCAGGTGAGGAATAAAAGCACTCACAAAGGCACCCTCCAAATCACCTTGGACGGCCTCTCTGTCTCAGAGATGCCAAGGGTCAGGACCACAGACGGTCATCTAATCGACTGGAACCGAGAGGCTATAGTGAAACAGCTCACCAAGGAGACAAAGCTCTCAGAGCAGTTCTACAATATCTCCGGAATCTCAGACGAAGAAGCCGAAGATATCGCAAGAGAAGCCGAGCGAAGGATCCGGTGGATGAACGTCAAGTTCCTCAGCGGTCCCTTGGTCAGGGAGATCGTGAACGTCATCATTCTGGAAAGACACCATCCCGAATGGAGAAACATATGTACCAGGGTGGGAACTCCAGTCTACGACGCTCACTTGATCGACGTGGGCTCGGGTTTTGAAGCTCACGAGAACGCAAACCTCCAGGAGAACGCCGAAACCAGCCACAAGAAGAAAGCAGACAAAATATCCAAGGAGCAGTACCTTCTGCTTTTGCCGCCATACCTTGCCGACCGCCACCTTGCAGGTGACTTCCACATTCACGATCTCGAATATTTCGGAACACGTGGTTTCTGCCAGGATTGGGATCTTCGATACTTCTTCTACTACGGCCTGATGCCCGACGGCACCGGAACCAAGGCGAGCGTTGCGGGCCCCGCCAAGAAATCCGAAGTGGCAATTCTCCACGCCGTGAAGGCTCTCGCTTCGGCCCAGACCAACTTTGCAGGAGGCCAGGGGTTTTACAACTTCCTCACCTTCTTGGCGCCATACCTAACGGATCACTCTTACGAGGAGCTCTTCCAGCTAATGCAGATGTTCGTCTACGAGATGACCCAGATGATGGTGGCAAGAGGTGGCCAGGTGGTATTCTCTTCAGTCCAGCTCAGCCCAGGAGTTCCAAAGCTCTGGCGAGATAAGCCCGTGGTCTACAAAGGAAAGGTGTGGGACGGAACCCAAGCCCCAAAAAAGACTTATGGCGAATTCGAAAAAGAGGTTCGTCTGGGCTTCAAGGCCTTGATGGAAGTCATGCTGGCCGGAGACTACTGGGGCAAACCTTTCAACTTCCCCAAACCCGAGATCTCGATAGAGCCTGATTTCATGGACGAAGACGAAGAGTTCAACGCTGCAAACCCGGATGTCCCCACATATCAAGATCTGTACCTTCTCACTTTCGAGCTTGCTGCCAAATACGGTACCCCTTACTACGACAACCAGCTGCCGCCATACAGAGGCGCAGGTGAAGGTATAAGTTGCTATCAATGTTGTGCCTATCAGTTCGCTGCTACCTTTGAAAGCGACGCATTATTCGATGAAAAACTGCACTTCAAAGACGGCATGCACTTCTCGATGGGATCGTGGCAAGTGGTCTCGCTGAACTGTCCCAGGGCCGCTTACCTTGCGAGGGGTGATGACGACCTGCTATTTGAGTACCTTAGAGAGCTGATGGACGTTGCCATAGACATTTTCAAGGTAAAGAAAGAGTGGATGGGCCAGATATTGACAACCCGCAGAATGCCCTTTGCAACCCAGCAGCCCAAAGACCCCAACACCGGTGAGAAGGGCACTGTATCGGTAGACTTAGAAAGCCTGGTGTACACCATCGGCGTCGTGGGCGTCAACGAGATGGTCCAGTTCCATACGGGTCATCAGATGCACGAGTCGAAAGAGGCCTGGAAGTTGGCGGTTAGGGCCATGACAGAAATGGAACTTTACGCCCGCGAACTGGGCCAGAAACATGGAATAACTATAGCCCTTGCTAGGACTCCAGCAGAGTCTACGGCACAGAGGTTTGCCGTATCTGACCTACTGCATGAAGAGTTCAGAGAATGCGCAATGAGAGTGGTAAAAGGCGACCTTGATATTGCCCTATCCAGAATCAATAAGACTCGCGACCTTCCTGTTTACTACTCTAACGGAACCCACATCCCGCCTTCTGCGGATGTGGCACTCTTCAACAGGGCCCAGATAGAGCACGTTTTTTTCCCAATCGTAGACGGCGGAAACATTTTCCACATATTCTTGGGCGAGAGCGTTCCTGACCCGCGTGGCCTTATGGATTTTGCCATGAAACTGGCACGAAATACTCAGATAGGATATTTCGCTTTCACCAAAGACATGACCGTTTGCAGATCGTGCTACAAAGTGGCTGCAGGACTTCATGACTCTTGTCCTTCTTGTGAGTCTGAGGACGTAGAGCAATGGAGCAGGGTTACTGGATACCTTCAGGCCGTGAGCGGATGGAACGAAGCCAAAAAACAGGAGCTAAAAGACAGGAAACGTTACGTGGATCTTGCCTGACCGATGGGGCTTGAATAGGTGGGAGGGGCCAAAAAGCCTTTCGGCAAGGCAAAGTCCCTTTGATCGGGACCATCTCCTTTTTGTGAGTTTTGTGAAATTCGCATCCCGTTCCAAGATCGGCCCGACGAAAGCTATATATTCCATCTGCCTGTGGAAAAAGTGCTAATCTTAGGTGAATTGGAGGAATCTATAATGGCAGCAAAAATTAACGCAGAAGAGTGTGTAGGCTGTGGAACCTGTGTCGATGAGTGTCCTGAGAACGCGATCACCATGGGAGACGACGAGATCGCAGTGGTAGACGCTGACAAGTGCACCGAGTGCGGAACCTGCGTCGATGCTTGTCCCTCAGAGGCAATCAGCATCGAGTAATCGAGCTTTATTTCTCAATTTTTTCAGTCTTTTTTGTCGTTTCAAATGTGAGCGCCTCTGAACGTCTCTTTTGCTTTGTTCCTTTTCGGATCCTGCACAAAAAGGCCAGGCCAAATAGATGTCCTGTGAATATATTAGCATATATTTTTTCAGGGTGGCATCTTAACGAAAGATATATATCGCATCGATTGGAGTATAATTGTGCCAATTTTGGCAACTTTGGAGGATTTCATAATGCCGGCTGTAATTAACAGAGATGAATGTGTAAGTTGTGGGACCTGTGTTGAGGAATGCCCTGAGGATGCCATCTCGCTGGACGATGAGGAAATCGCAGTGGTAAATGCTGAAAAGTGTACCGAGTGCGGGACCTGCGTCGAAGCCTGTCCCTCTGAGGCAATTACCCTCGAGTGAACTGGCATTTCTTTTAAACATTTTTTGAGTGTTACATGAAGCTTAAATATGGGGTCGTAGCGGCCCTAGTCGCTCTTCTGATATTTTCCAATCAAATAGCATATATTTTGGTTGAGTGGCGTTGGTTCCAGACCGCGGGTTATTCCAGCGTCTTTGCTACCGTGATCTCGACGAAGCTGGCTTTATTTCTGGCGTCAGCATTGATCTTCTTTTCAGCTAGCTGGATCAACCTTAGCCGAATAAAGGAGCGACCGAGATTCCTGCTTTGGATCGTGGCCTTGATCTCGATCGCTTTTGGCCTAGTGGCCCAGCTTGGGTGGGATACCGTCCTTTTGGCGTTCAATTCCCAGCCTTTCTACGTTCAAGATCCTCTGTTCCAAAAGGACGTTGGGTTCTACGTCTTCACGTTGCCCTTTCTCTCGCTACTCTGGAACGCCATCTTCGCTTTGATCCTGGTCAACCTGGCCATCACCGCAGCAGTCTACTTGTTCGTCCAGATGGACATAACCATCTTTAATGCAGACCATCTCGATTACAAAGAAATTTCAGATATGATCCCTGCCAAGGCCAAGTCGCACATATCGGTCCTTCTGGGAATTTTGGCACTCTTATTCTCTGGGCGCTACCTTCTGGGCAGGTATGAACTTCTCTACTCAGAAGCCGGCGTGGTTTACGGGGCGGGTTATACAGACGTGAACGCCCACTTGCCGTTCCTTTACATCTATGCCGCTGTTGCCATTTTGGTGGCTCTTGCCCTTTTTTCCTTTGCAACCGGCAAAGTATCCTCTAAGTCTTTTGTCCTGTTGGGCGGGCTCGTCGTTTTGGTCGTGGTCTTGGGCACGATATACCCAGCTTTGATCCAGCAATACAAGGTCTCGCCTAACGAGATCGCGATGGAAGAGACATTCATCGGATACAACATCAACTACACCCTCTTGGCTTATGGCCTCAGCGATATTGATGAAAGGCCTTTTCCTGTCGATTACAGCCTGAGCGGGAAAGATATCAAGGCTAACAACGCCACAATAAAGAACATCCGACTTTGGGACTGGCGTCCCATCCTCAAGACCTATAAACAGCTTCAAGAGATCCGGCTCTATTACGAGTTCTTCGATGTGGACATAGACCGATATATCGTCAACGGCGAGAAGCGACAGGTCATGCTCTCACCAAGGGAGCTATCTCAAGACCAACTTCCAGAGCAGGCTCAAACCTGGATCAACAAACATCTGGTTTACACCCACGGTTATGGCATCTGCATGAGTCCAACCAACGAGGTGACTCCAGCGGGGCTGCCTAACTTCTACGTCAAGAACATTCCTCCCGAGTCTGAAATTGGCGAAATCGTAAGGCCCGAGATATATTA
>CAZXBV010000117.1:0-5121 GCA_964639155.1 uncultured Methanotrichaceae archaeon | reverse complement strand
TTTACACATCATTTGAGGCAAAGGGTGGCGATTCTTCTATCAAGGTGTTTGACTGATAAAAATTATGAGGGGGGGGCCCAATCAGGGCAACCTCCCTTCACATCGAAAGCTTCTTGGCGATCGAGGCGACGTGCTTTCCTTGGAACTTGGCCGCTTCAAGCTCAATCTCGCTTGGCCACCTCTCGCCAGCTTTCCCTGTAGTAGTAGAAGCACCGTAGGGCGTTGCTCCCATCACTTCGTCTACCCGCCTTTGAGCCTCGAAGGTGTATGGCAACCCCACGATTATCATACCCAAATGGAGAAGGGAGGGATGAAAGCTAAGAATGGCTGCTTCCTGGCCGCCATGCTGAGATCCTGATGAACAAAAGACGCTTCCCACTTTTCCAACAAGGGCGTTCCTCTTCCACAAGTCTCCAGTCGAGTCCAGGAACTGACACATCTGGCTGCACATGTTTCCAAGGTAAGATGGAGTCCCGAAGATTATGGCGTCTGCAGATTCCAGGTCCTTCATGGTGCAGAACGGAACCTCGACCACCTCTTCAATGATGCCCTTTGACCCCTTCCTCTTCTTCAACTCATCTTTCGAGAGAGTCTCTGGAACTCTCCTAATCTCTACCTGAGCTCCTTCAATCTCCTTTGCACCTTCTGCCACCGCGTCTGCCAAGCAATGGGTATGTCCGCTCATCGAGTAGTAAACTACCAATACTTTCAAGCTGGTTCACCTCTTCTGCGTATATATGTAAGTCAAATTCTTTAATGCTTTTGGGTGGAATATTCCCTTTATCTAATATACTTTATTGGTTTCTCTTTCTCGGTCATATGAAACCTTTAAGTAGGCTGAAGATATTGATTTTATGACAATATTTGCGAGCAAGCGCAGAGTACCTTATGCATAATATTTTTGCTGATGGTGATTCATCTGAAGATATAATAAAATAAAGTTGAGTCCCAATTAGATAAAACTAATTTGTTCTCGAAAGATTGGTGCTTAACGATACCTTTCTTTCCAAGTTCCTGCGTTGAAATTTCGGATGAGTGGAAGTTTTGGACTGTTATCCCTCTTTTGCTTTTGTTCCTCTGGCCACCACGAAAGAGCCTTTTCCATACCCCTTCTTTGGAGATTCTGGCGATTTTATCTCTTCTGGCCTATCAAATATAGTCTGAACGAATACCACGTCCTCAAAACCGGCCGTCACCATCTCGGCGCAAACTTCCTTTGGTGTAAAGAAATGAACAGCCTTGTAAAATGTGCTCTCGTTTTTTCGTCCTTCATAAAGCGTGCCAAGTCTGCTCTCCTTGTCGACGAACCCTATGATCAAAGATCCGCCAGGTTTCAGGATCCTGTGGGCCTCTTTGAAAGCAGCTTTCACATCGCTTAAGAGAAATATCACCGTGACCATGATACAAATATCATAGCTAGAGTCTTTGAACGGAAGCTTCTCTGCAATTCCCATCACCCCATCTATTTCTCTTTTGATGGCCATCTTTATCATGGGATGTGAAGGGTCCAACCCCGCCTTTACCCCCAACGGCGCAGCAAAACGGGCCGTGCCCACGCCTATCTCAAGCCCCCTCTCGAACGGCGGAATCAGAGCCTCCAAGGCTCTCAGCTCTGATTGATATGCAGGCCAGTTCGCCTCAAACCAAGCATCGTAGTGGCTCACATGATCGTCATAAACGGTCTTTCTCATGCGATTTTACCTCATCTTTTTCCTCAATTGTCGGCTTTTTTGTCTGTGTCACTTAGTATTTGGCGACACCTATATAAGCACTCCTGACAAATTGTTAGTCATGTATAATAAGGTCCATAAAACGATCCTGATCCTTGCCTTGGCTCTTTTCGTGACATCGAGCATGGCCTTGGCAGTATCACCAAAAGGGGCGTTTGATCCTGCAAGTGGAATTACGCCTCTTAATGCTGCGTCTTTACACACAGCAGTCGACTCTATACCAAAGCTTGACTTGAATGATACGGAACGTGATGGCATCTTCTACATGGCAGAAGAAGAAACGCTGGCCAGAGATGTCTATGAAAGTTCTTATGAGATGCACCAGCTACCCATCTTTCAGAACATCGCAAACGCAGAGCAGACACACATTGACGCTGTCAAAGTTCTCGTAGATCGCTACGGCATCGAAGTATCGTCCACTGATGAACGCGGTGTTTTTGTCAACGTTGAGCTTCAAACGCTCTACGACGAACTTGTCGAAAGGTCTAACGAATCTCTTGAACAGTCCCTTCGGGTCGGCGCTTTCATTGAAGAGATCGATATAATAGATCTTCAGACTAACATGAACGAAACCGATAACAACGACATAATTCTCGTCTACGAAAACCTGGAGAAAGGTTCTAGGAACCATCTACGATCCTTCGTCAGCACAATGGAACGTTATGGTTTTGCATATTCGCCTCAAGCTCTAAGTCAGGAGGAGTTTGACCAAATCGTAAATTCACCCACTGAACGAGGACCTCACCAATCGTAGTTGTCGATGTGTAATCATAGCACAAAAAGGGTGGGCGGGTGGGAAATCTGCGCCCGAAGGGCGCCTTTTGCCCCCCACCTAAAAAATTGAAGCGAAAGCAGTCATGGTAGAGACTCTTTTCGTCCCTTCACAAAAGCACCTGCCGTGATCCCCCCACGCGACATTTTCCTTACCCTTTTCTTTAGGTCTGATAGACGCTCAAAGTCTTCTTCTAAGATTGCAAGCTCTAGCACTTCTTTATACACTTTCGTCATCGCTCTTGCGTACTGGCTTGGTCTCCACCTGGCATCTATAGACAAAGAACCAATCCCCATCTTTAAGATATCGGGTACATGATCAAAAAGACAGGTCTCCACAGCGTTGAATACATGTGTTCGGTCCTCACCATCCGTGATCAAAGGAAATATCCTCTGCGTGGAATCCTTCAGTCCCCAGATCTTGCCTTCCGTGGACAAATCACTTTGATCTTTCAAAGCTGTGGAGATGAGATCATTCTCTGTTACCATCGCCTCTAGATCTCCCTGGACAATCATCTCAAGCCCTGGATGCGTTTTCAAGAGATGGACTCTTTGTGCCAGCTCTTTTATCTCCTCGGACGAAAGCTCTGGCGAAACTGTAATTCTTTCGAAGATTTCTCCCAAATAGCTTGCAGACTGATTATTCCAGACGTTCAAACCTGAAGATCCAAGAACCCTGACATTTGGCGCATTCTCTTCTATGGCTTTTGCAGCTCCGATATTATCTACCATGACCGCTTTTGCTTCCGTTTCCTCAAGAATGAAAATGGCCATATCCAAAAACGAGCGTCGAGTTATCTTTGGCCACTTCCAGACAAACTCAGCGCAACCTCTTTCACATGACCGCATGGCTTTCTTAATCGTTTCTATAGCTTCATATGGGTCATCCAGTCTTATAAAAGGCTCAAAATAAACCCGTGCACATCCTCCACCCACCGCGCCCTTGACTCCATCAAGATCACTGGTGTAAACTGATATGCTCACATCTTCCAAACCTAATTTTGACAAGGGGTGGGTGGGTGGGGTTTTCCATTCACGCGCAAAAATTTTTAGCCCTTCTTTCACATCACCCGCATCTTCAACAGAGGGAATACTAGACTCCACAAGCCCAGCTTCCACCGCCTCCAAAAGATCCCGCCTCAACCGATTCAGCTCCCCCAACGGAGCGAACAACCCGCCAGGATAATCCACTTCTAGAGACCTGACATAAAAAATCGTCCCGCCCATCTTCCCAAGCTGAGCTTCAATGTCTTCTTTGGAAAGGGGCCGTCGCTTTGCAACTTCCATTGAAAAAGAACTCTTCACTGTGACCGTCACGTCACCTTTGAGACCAAAAACGCTCCCTTCCAAAACCGGCTTCATATCTTCATCTAAACTCATCCTCAGATCAATGGGGATATGCCGCGTTCCAGAAACCGCCCCCGCCAAAAGCCCAGCCCGACGAGTCAAATGTACCTTTGCCCCCCGTTCCACCATCTCATAAACGCCCAGCCTGATAATTCCATCCCGAACTTTGGGCACATCTCGAAGGACAAATCCCACCTCACCACCTGGCCAGATGAAAACCAGACCGTCACCCTGACTTGGCATCAGATTCCCTTCCAGTTGAACTGCCGCTTCTCTCCTTCTCGAATCATAAGAAACAACAGTCCCAACCAAAACACCCCGGTTATCTGACCGATCCCGACCCATCAGATCTCTACCCTGATCTCCGAGGAGATACCCACGCGTAAAATCCCGGTTAAAGGTCAAAGCAAGATTCATCCAGTCTTCTTCTGAAGGAGACCACTCACCCTGAGCAATCTTATCAAGTGCCTTCCTATAGACCGATACAACAACTGCTGCGTAATCTGAAGATCTCATCCTCCCTTCGATCTTAAGAGCTTCCACACCAGAGGCGACGACTTCGTCTAAATACGGATAAATCGCAAGATCTTTTGTAGACATGAGATACTTCTCATCTAAAGACGCCCTCTTCCACCGCAAAATGCGCCCATAAGAATCTGCCCAACCCAAAACCAGATCATAAGGCTTCCTGCAAGGCTGAGCACACATCCCCCGATTCCCACTTCGACCCCCAATCAGCGACGACAAAAGACACTGACCCGAATAACAGTAACAAAGTGCCCCATGAACGAAAATCTCAACACCAATCGGTGCCCCTCTGGCAATCGTTTCAACCTCGTCCAACGTCATTTCTCTTGCCAAAACAACCCGTTCAAAACCCATATCGGCAGCCCAGACGGCCCCCTCAAGATTGTGAATTGTCATCTGAGTAGACGCATGAAGTTCGAGTTTCGGCACAAGTTCCCTTGCCAAAGCTGCAAGCCCCAAATCCTGAACTAAAACTGCATCAACGCCCATCTCGTACAACTGGACTAAGTACTCCAAAGCATCAGGAATTTCAAAATCCGAGACCAAAGTGTTGACCGTGACATAGACTTTGACCCCTCTAAAGTGTGCCTTCCTCACCGTCTCTTCCAGTTCACCCAAATCGAAGTTAGCTGCATAGTGCCTTGCTCCAAACCTTTTTCCACCCAGATAAACTGCATCGGCACCAGCATCAATCGCCGCATCCAACGCTTCAAAAGACCCCAACGGTGCCAAAAGCTCAGGAACT
>CAZXBV010000116.1:0-5122 GCA_964639155.1 uncultured Methanotrichaceae archaeon | reverse complement strand
TCTCCAAGCGAGGATTCGTCTCCGAGCGACGATTCGCAGGTGACTGCGTCACCAGCAGAATCCATGCAGGTGACTGTCACGGTCCCACCACCCTTTGATCCTTCCCCGACCAGACTCTGGGTTTCGCCGGGGTTGAGCTGGGGGAGAATCCCCAAGACGTTTCCGTTCTCGTCTTTCAGGGTCAAACGTCTTAATATGTCATTGCCGGAGTTCTCTAGCCTATATTCAAAGCCAGTCTCCCCGTCACCAGCACCCGAAACCACCGTGACTTTGATTGCGGGATTGATTGCAGTCGCCTTCACTGTGACCAGGTCGGATACGATCTTGCCATCGTCAGTGCTTCCTTCGGCTTTGATATTGAGTGAAAGGTCCTCAGTGACTCTTTGACTTCTCGAATAGATCTTGGATTCACCCGGTTTCAGATCACCCGCAGATATCCTCCATCCAGAAGCTGTGATCATCACCCTCCTAAGGGTTTGGGTGCCGCGATTCGTAACGATTGTCGTGATCGTTGCCGCATCCCCCATGTGAACCTTCTCAGTGCTGATGGTTGCGTTCAGCTCCAGTTTTGATGATGTTTCAACCTTTGCGGCAGACATTATCTTCATTGGCTCGTCGGAGGAAGTTGTGGCGACCGTCTCGATTCTTTCGCGGAGGGGTGCAGACGAGACCGGGATTAAGGACTCTTTTTGACATATCAAGGTTCCTTTGGATTTGGCAGTCACCTTGAGGTTCAGATCGCTTTCTATTGGGGGCGTAGTTCTCCTAAAAGAAAGGGTTCCACCTGAAGCAAGCCTGTCCTGAAAGCCGATCTGGCCGAAGTTGTCGCTGATGGAAAGGTCTTCGAGGACATCGTTACCTCGGTTCTTCAGCTGGATTGTGTAGTTGAGCTGATCTCCCGATTGGAGGGCGGCGGTCTTGATATCCAAGAAGAGCTCGGTCTCGTCATCGGAACTCCATGGGAACTTGAAGTCGAACGGGAGGGATAAAGCCGTGGCAGAGGAAACAAAAATGGTGAAAAGAAGGATTAAAAGAATAGATATGGGCAAAGCTAGACGGAACTGGCTAACTCGATCACCTCTAAACGGCGAACACCTTTGGGGCCACACTTTCATGCTGAAGTAGGCAAAAGGCCCACCGGTTTTTGCCGGCGTACCTACCGTTGCACCTCCACTTTTATTTACCAGACTCTGAGTCGGTCCGCCTCCGGGTTTTCTGAGAACATCAAAGCCCTTCACTCCAGCAAGGGCCTAAAGTCTCGCAAGGGCGGCGATAGACCAGAGGGAAAGGTCGGCAAAGCGCCTTTCCATTGGATCAGTTCGTATCGTCAAACACTATTCTGGCGAGAACCGATCGGTCCTATCTGATTGGTTCTCGGCTACAGATAGATCCAACTGCCGATGATATCTGCTCTATTTCGTCGAATCATATCATCTTCTTGGATCCGAGCGCTTCAAGCTCTCGTTTCCGCCTGGTGTCAACCTGCCTAATGTCTCGCCTATGCGACGGGAACAGGCAACTCCACGTCGATAAGGAGGATGGCAGTTGACCCCGCCCCCTGAATAGATATTTCATTCACCGTTTCTCTATAAAGCTGTTTCGGAAGAGATTGAGCAGATCTAATCAAGTCCATTCTCCATCAGGATCGTGTCCACAGAAATAGATCTCAATACCATACAAAAGTTTCATTTAGCGTACCGTTGCCTATTGAGACGTCACATTGTGAGATTTAATCCATGCGTGCCCTTCACGTAGTGGTAATTCGGATCTGGGCAACCCTTATAGTCGGCGAGAGATAGCATATTCACATGGAAGCTCTGGCTGCATTCCTTTTGACGTTGGGGATGACTGGCATTCTCCTTTTGAAGATCAGGCTTCGGCCTTTTCTGAGCCTGGTGGTAGCTGCCCTCGTCTACGGCCAACTCGTTGGAATGGGGCAATCAGAGCTGATCGGACATGTGGGATTTGGCCTTGGTCGCGTCTTTTCGGCTCTGGCCATAATAATCTTCTCTGGATCAGTCATCGCCGAACACCTGAAGGTGAGTCGTGGCGTTGAGCGGATCGTCGCGGATCTGGTTTCTGTCACAGGGACAAACGGCATGTTAGCCTCGGGGATCGCGGGGTATCTGGTATCATTGCCTGCAATGTGTTGCATGACCTCGTATCTGATATTGGAACCGGTGGTGAAATGTCTGGGCCAGGAAATTGAAGGTTCCGGTGTCAGGTTCCAGTTCATGACCGCGGCGTCTTCGGTGATATCCTTCAACTTGATCTATCCATCCCCGGTCATGATCGCGCTGACGGGGAATTTTGATGTATCTTCTGCAGAAGTTCTGAAGGCAGGCCTTCCCATTTCCTTGCTCCTCCTTTTAGTCGCCCTGATCTATATGGTTCGTCTCCCTGCACCAAAGACACCTATCACATTTTGCCGTGATGACCTTCCTTCCAGGGTGCGTTCCTGGGCACCACTTTTGCTGCCGATCCTTCTCATTTTGGGCGGGTTTATCTTCCCTGGCCGGTCGTTTGCCAGTCCCAACATGGCGCTGTTGATCGGTGCGTTGGCATCGGTGGCGCTTTCGGGCGATAAAGCAGATGCAGTCATAAGATCTGCTTCGAGACGGGCTGGGATTATCATCTTTGACCTTTCTGGAGCGGGAGCCTTTGGGTATGTGATAGGCCAAAGCGGGCTTGCTGAAGATCTGACCTCGATCATGGATGGGGCGATTCCAGCGGTAGTCCTGCCGTTCTTGGTGGCGGCAATTCTCCAGCTGGCTCAAGGGTCGAGAGTTGTGACCGCGGTTATAGCCTCTGAAATGCTGAGAGGATATCCGCTTGAAGGAACGACCATGATATTCTTGATCTGTGCCGGTGCATTTACATTCTCTTACGTGAGCGATCCTTACTTTTGGCTGGTGAAAGAGACTGCCAAAACAGGGATGAAAGAGACCTTTTTTGGCTACACCCTTCCACTTACCATCTGTGGCCTCCTGGTATTTGGAACGGCCACACTGCGCTGGTTTTTATTTTTATAAAAAATGAGCATGAGCTGATCTGACAGCGTCTTTGATATCTTCTTTGGATCGGGAAAAGTGAAGATGAGACTTGCATTTGCAGTCGGTGCATCCGAACCGGGGAATCGAAACGAGCTGCGACCCTACCCCTTTCGCGATGGCGCATTCCAGGTCGTCTTCGGTTTTGGTAGTCACTGCAATCTCAAGATGAGTGAATGGTAAAAGGTAATCGATGTGCCATCTTCTTGTGGGGTTTGTGCCCCTCATCACTTCCAGGTGGCGCTCAACCCGCTTGAGGCCACCAGGACCTCGGGCCGAACCCGTGTAGGCGTAGTAACCCTTCTCAAAGCGGATCGTGCCCAAAGCACCCACCACTATATCTACATCAGAATCGAGCCTCAGAATCAAAGTGTAAATGCCTTTCTCCATGGTTCTTGTGTTTTGGATTGGACTTGTTTCAAGGTTTGGGCTCGTTTTTTTGGTCAGGATTAAGCTCGGATAAGATCTCTTTGAGACGGCGAGCCACCTCGGAGTTGATGTGTTCTTCTAAGTCGTGGGTTTCCATGTGCTTATGAAGGGCAGTCCCCACAATTATGCCTTTTAGAAAGGCAGATCGCTGTTCTTCTTCGATGGTGGCAAGGACTCTGTTGATGTATTTTCGGAGGGTAGTTCCGGGAATGGTCCTGTACGACTGAAGCTCATAAACCACATCGAGTACTTCATCACCCTCGAAACCTGCCTTGCGAAGAAACGTCTGAAAATCCTCATGTTCGTCATAGGCCACTGAAAACGTTGCCTCCTTTGGAAATCATTATTCTTATGGCAACTTTCTGCCGGGAAACTATTAATATTCTGGGTGAAATGGGCAGTCAGAACGGACATTCGAAACGCCAATTCTAATTTGGTCTAGAAAAAACGTCGCCTCGCAAACATGAATTCGAAACGCCTTTTGGCCACAGTCATACTCACCATCGTGCCCGCCGCCATAATATTCATCTTGATCTTCTCTGAAGTCCTAAGTTCGGGCTGCTTATCTTGCGATCAAGAGACGACCGAGCTGAAAGTGGTCTATGCAGGAAGCCTCATCGTCCCCTTCAGGGATATGGAAGCGGCTTTTGAGAGCAATCATCCAGGGGTAGACGTGTTGCTTGAAGGACACGGCAGCATCCAGGCGGTCAGACAGGTGACCGATCTTAAGAGAGGGTTTGACGTGGTCGTCGTAGCAGACGATTCCTTGATCCCGGCAATGATGTACCCTGATCACTCTAATTGGTCTGTCAGGTTTGCGCAAAACGAGATGGTTATCGCATACACGGAAAATAGCAGATACGCAGACGAGATCAACAAGACGAACTGGTACGAGATCCTGACCCGCCCTGACGTGAAGTTTGGGTTTTCAAACCCCATGTTCGACGCTTGCGGGTATCGGACCTTGATGTTGATCGCGCTGGCGGAATCGTATTACGACGATGAGACGATCTTCGACGAGCTGATCGGGCCCCACTTTGACCCCCCCATATTCGAGATCGAAGAGGGCGATGTCAAAAGAGTCGTTGTGCCAGAAACGTTCCACCCCGTGGACGATACGATATCGATCCGAGGCGGAAGCGTCCAGTTGATTGCGATGCTCGACTATGCCGATTTGGATTATGTCTTTGAGTACGAGAGCGTCGCCCAGCAAAACGGGTTACGATACCTGAAACTTCCACCGCAAATCGGCCTGGGATCGCCCGAATACGCCAACGTTTATAGAGACGTGGAAGTCGCACTTGGATTCCAGCGGTTCGAGTCGATCGGCTTTGAAAGGTCGGGAAAGCCCATCTTTTACGGCATAACCATCCCCAAAAATGCGCCACATCCAGAGTTGGGCGCCGAGTTCGTGAGATTTGTCTTGAGTGAGAAGGGGCAAAAGATATTGGCAAATTCGAGTACACCGCCAATAATCCCCGAAACGGACTGCCCGGACTGTATACCTCGGACAATTAGGGCGTTAATGCCAGCATGAAATCGGCAGTCGGCCAAGCTCTCTGCGATGGAAAATACCTTTAAAAAAACGTGGCACTATTTTGAAATAGGCTCGATGAAATGTCCAGATCAGAAACACAATACCG
>CAZXBV010000115.1:0-5168 GCA_964639155.1 uncultured Methanotrichaceae archaeon | reverse complement strand
ATCAAGCAATCCTTTCGCCAGCGTTAGGTCCAGAATTCGCCTCGTAAATCTCCTCTATCTTCATGACCACGGCTCTACGAACGTTTATCTCAGAACGTCTCTTGTGTACACTCTCTTCTATCTCTTCGAACAAATCGCCCTCGTCCTGGAAAGTCACCCTTCCTTTGATCTGGTAAGACCTTCTCGGATCAGGCGTCCAGCAAACGATCGAAACCCACGGATTTTCGGCCAGATTGGCCGCGGTCTTGTTGAAGAAGTTATCCGCGATGATTAGCGTCTCATCATCCAGAATCTTCAAGATACCTATGTAAATCACGTTGGGCTTTCCTTCAGCGCTGGCCGTCGCCATTGGGTAAGGCCACTGCTTTTCAAGAGTTTCACGAACTTCGGGGGGCATCTTTACCATTTAACTCACCACCATACATCCAACTGTATTGATCATACACTGCTAATCGATCCTGTTAATGAATTCTAATTTATTAATCTATTTCTCGCTCAAGACACCTTTTTCATCCTTCGCGATCTTGATGAAATGCCTTGGAAACTCACGATAGGACGCGGCATGGAAATGGGCGTAAGATGCCAGCATGTTGCCATTGATGACTCCATCAAACCCCTTCTCGATCCCGGTCCCTCTCTGAAGCCGGATTGCGTACTCCACATCTTCTTCCATGATCATTTCTGAGTGGTGAAACTCATGTCCCAAAAAAGAGGTTCCCACTGGGCCCAGAGGATTTTCTCGGGAAAATACCCCCTCGGTGTAGCTCACGATTCTCCGACCACCCATCCTGCTCCTTCCCGGGACGAGACCCACCATGGGATGAGACTTTCCATCGTACTCTATCTCTCGGGAGAGGTACATAAGCCCTCCACACTCTCCAAAGATGGGCATGCCTCGCTCCTGAGCTGCCCTTATGGAATCGATCATGCCATCATTATTCGATAGCTCTTCTGCGTACAGTTCTGGATAACCTCCGCCTATGTAGAGCCCATCTATCTCTGGCAAGGAAGAATCGTGTATCGGGCTTGTCGGGACCACTTCGGCTCCGGTAAGCTCGATCAACTCGATGTTGTCCCGATAATAGAAGTTGAAGGCTTCATCGATTGCAACTCCTACCCGAATTCCCTCGCCTTCTCGTGTTGGCTTGTATAGATCAGGTTCCGGCGCCTCCAACGGTTCGGCCTCGGATGCGATCTCCCTTATCCGGTCTATGTCGAGACCTTCTTCCACCACATTACGAATCCGATCCAACCGCTCCATGAACCCCTCATGCCTTCGCGCCCCTTCTACCATGGGAACGAGACCAAGATGGCGCATGGACAGATGCATCTCCTCCTCGCGAGGAATCACTCCCACCACTTCGACCCCGACATGATCCCTTATGGCCGAGATTGCCTTTTGCGCGTGCCTTTCGCCCCCGATCTTGTTCAGGATCACGCCTCTTATGTCCACAGAAGGATCGAAGTCCATGTAGCCTTTGACGAGGGCGGCGGCGCTCCTTGTGATGCTCCTTGCATCCACCACCAGGATGGTCGGTGCTTTTAACATCTTGGCAATCTGGGCGGTGCTTCCGCGATCTCCCTCGTAACCCTCGTAAAGGCCGCGTACGCCCTCGATCACGGCGATGTCGGCCCCTTTTGCGGCGTGGTCGTAAACTTCTCGAACGATTCTTTCTGGCATCAAGTGACCGTCCAAGTTGCGGCACCACCTGCCAGTTATCCAGGTGTGATAGCTAGGATCGATATAGTCTAGCGCCACTTTGTAAGATTGAACGTTAAGATCTTTGTTGCGAAGAGCAGATAGGAGACCTGCAACGATGGTGGTCTTGCCGCTAGAACTTCTGTCCCCAGCGAGGAGTATTCGGGGGATATCTCTGGTCATATCAAAAGTCGCTCCTTTCGCTTTAACCCAACAGAGAACAGAGGGCAAGTTATCCAAGATATTTTGCTGGCCTTTCTGCGCCCCAAAATCAGACTCTCGGAATCAGAACAAGGTGGGTCAATCCCCAACCCACATATCGCAACATGCTTAACCAGGAACATGAATTAGCACCGAGTCGCCTTAAATCACGCCATGAGATATACAGGTTATCCAAAAAAGTTATCCTGGAAAGGTATCCTGGCAGGTCAACTAAAAGCGAGCATGACAAACCACAACGACTCGTATCATTGGGGGCAACCGGATTAGCACATAAAGGCAAAACTTTGAGGTGGTGGGGGTCTATCCTCTGTTTGCTAGCGATATGCGTAGCATCTCTTGCGGCAGGCCAAGTTCCCCAAATTCAGCTGAGGGGCCAGCCAAGTGGCGGTGACGGAACCTGGAACGCCGAGAGCTTCAGCTGGTTTTACTACGATATGGACGAAGACGCGGGCAAAGAGAAGCTCGAAGTCGAAGTCAGCGGGAGACATGTGGGTGATGGCAACCTCGTCTATTCTAGCGAGATCTGGACCGAAGAGTTCAATTTTGGGAAATGGGGACGCTATCAAGCGGTGGCCTTTCTGGGGACGCGTTACCTTGCAGGCTATCTGAAGAACGGCTTTACCAAAGAGGTATCGAGTCTTGAAGATGGTGAGCTAAGAGATGTGCTCATCGACGACGACGAGATTCACGTGCTCGATCTGAAAACGCCTCTTTCCCTCCAGGATGGTTACGTCCTCAAAGTTGCGGGGGTCGCCACCAAGGGTAATGAAGCTTACCTCATCCTCCAGAAGAACGAAAAGACTCTAGACGATGCGGTGGTCAAGGCAGGTGACACCTACGTCTACAGGGTGGGCGACGACTTTCCGGTCATCTTCGTTCACATATCAAACATATTCTTAGGGGCTGACTGTAACGACAATGATTGCGGTATCGTGGACGTCGATGGAGTTTTTCAGGTCAGAGATCCGGCTCCTATCAAGCTAGAGGTGGGGGACCTTTTGGGACCTATGATCGTCTCGGACATATCGAAGAGGAGAATCGAACTTGAGAATCACGAGGATCTGAACCTGAACAGAAACAGCGAAGTGCCCCTAATTGGGGGACTGCTGCTAAAAACATGGGATGACCCCTCTCTGATATATTATCCTGTAGGCCTGATATCGAGTTATGGCGTCTACGACATAAACGGTCCTGTGTACACGGAAGAATCTTTAGTGACTGTTTTTAATGGAGATGGATCTATCGGCAATGCACAAGCTCGATGGAACTACAACAACTTCACGGGTTTCTATTTTGATGATGAAAACCAGATTGGTTCTGAGTCACTAATAATCTCCAAAACTGAAGGCCGAAGAATAATGCCCACTCGCCTGGACAGCCATGGTCGTCTGTTGGATGGCCTCCAATACACAGCCTTTCCAGAGCCAATTGAGTTCGAATTCAAAGATTGGGGTCAGTACGTAGTCGTCTGCCTCTTTGGACAGCTGTGGTTTGTGGGATACCTGGACGAAACCAACCCTGAAATCGACCCTGTCAACATGTTAACACATGAGCAGGTAGGTCAAGCACTCATAGATACAAATTCAGTATACAAAGCCCATGCGGGGACCGCTTACACCTTAAATGAGGGTTACCAGCTTTATATCCGCGATCTGGTGAAGGAAGACGCCGAAGAAGACAGAGCCCTCATCGAGCTTTTCAGGGATGGTGTGTTAGTAGATAGCGCAGTGGTGAGATCGAATACAACCTACGTTTACGAAAGAGACGTGGGTGATGTCGATGATCTTCCTATTATCCTGGTACATTTTGCAAACATTTTTATCGACAAAGATGATAAATTCGTGGAGATAGACGGCCTGTTCCAGGTTTCAGATCGCCAGTACCTCCCGATCGAGTCAGGCAGCGATTTTGGAGAGGTCACAGTCCTCGCCGTAAATCCAATATTCATATTCATGATCAACACCGAACCCATCGATCTCAAGCGTGATACCGACGTAACGCTCTGGCCTGGGATGAACATAGCCGTTGCAGATAACGACACGCTCCGTTACAGGCTTTACACGAAGGAATACGTGATCCCGCCGCCGGAGATCGTGAGCGTGAGCCTTCCAAGAGAGAACGTCACACTCGACCGTCCCGCAAACTTCAGCATGGCGGTCCTCGCAGGAGATCTCAATAGCGTCACCGCCGAGATCGTCAATTCTGGAGGAAAGAGGATGGCAATGGCAGATCTGGTCGAAGGTGGGGCGGGGTCATGGGACCAGTGGTTCTATTTTTGGCAGTGGGACCCAACCATGATGGCGTTCAGTGATGATGGGACTCTTCTGCCACCATCCCAAATCACGGGAGGATTGTTCTATCGAAACGAGTCCAGCAGTCCTGTAGACGTTGCCGTGAAGTTCGATGAATCCGGAAAGATCGGCCTGATCCAGGGTGCAGGGAACGTTGTCTATTACATATCACAGTCTGAATACGAGAGATCGAGTCCACAAGTGAGCTACGAGAACATGCTCAGAGACGTGTCTTTGAGGACGGATTTCCTCAAAGTGGAGCAGGGGATCAGCAAGATCAAGTTTTACGAGTTCGTTGACGGAATGCCGACCTTAAGCAACGCGAATCATACCCTCTGGCACTCACTCACGTCTCTTGAGCCGCATCTGGTCAAGGTCGATGCGCCACCTGGAAGGTACGAGCTAAGGGTCAGAGTCGAAAATTCGATGGACGCTCTTTGGGCAACTGAGTTTTACTTCAACGTCTCAGAGACAAAGAGGCGATCAGTTGCGATAAGGTCCGGTTCAGTTGAGACTGGAAAAATCGTCACCGTGCCTTTGGAGATCGATCGATCCAAGAACGATACGCGGATAGATCTTCTATATGATCCAAACGTCCTAGAACTGGAAAACGCGACAGGGTGTGCCGTTCTCTCAGATGCAAAAGTCGAAGCAAATGATCTTGACAAGATAAATGGACGTGCCAGTTTTATCATACCAGGGAACTGTTCCCTTGCCACAATCAGCTTCAAAGCCAACGAGACCGAAGGTCCTGCCAAGATAGAGATCATACCCATAGAGAATGGCAGGTGGAAAGTTGCCAATGGCACGATCCTCATCCTTCCTGCAGAGTCAAAAGAAGATACTAATGTCTCAGAAGCAACGAGTTTTCAATCGGCTCTTGCATCTTTGGTCGCACTCTCTTTCGTCTTCGTCTTCAGGGGGCAAAGAAGAAGGCCACCTTTTTGAGACAATAT
>CAZXBV010000114.1:0-5183 GCA_964639155.1 uncultured Methanotrichaceae archaeon | reverse complement strand
GAGATATCAGTCATCTTTAAATCGGGTCCGAGCCTAGTATTCCTGGATGGTTGTCGTAGACAATAAAATGATTATCAAGACGGTTCAGACCATGAACCAGCATCTTCCAGGAAAAAGAAGAAAATTGACTGATCTTCTCAAGGAAGAGAAGCCCGGTGTCAGAGGTAAGGACAACACCTTTTACATAATTGACAAATCCGAACTAGACCTGGTCTGTAACGCCCTTCCTAGATACATGTGGGATCAGCTGAGGCTTCCCATACTCATAGAGATGTCACCCCATTACGGGAGCGGATCGGCCCGGATACAAGGCCCTGCCGAATGCGAACTCGTAAGAAAGCTCTTGAACACCGATCGAGGCGATGATAAGTTCATGATCATCTATCTGCCAGATGTTCGAGACTTGAGAAGAAAGCTCCCTACGGCGAGCCAATATGCTTTCGTCGTCTCGCTTCGATGACCGGATATAGATTTTATATCATGGGTGACTTGTTATTCTCATGGAGTTGTTGATAAATGGCAGAAGATACTCTAGTTGAGGGCGCCAGGCAGTTTGAGCTGAAGATGTCGCAGGGGATGTACAAAGAGGCGGCAAAGATCAAGGAAGAGTACAGCCTTCCAAGGGACATGCTCCAGGGTGCAGTCACGAAAGCGTATGAAAAGAACATGAACTTGGGCGAGTACTCTATGGCAGCGGAGCTGGCTAAGCTTTACAGCCTGCCAGAAAATCTGATCAAAAATGCCGCAGTCAAGTCTTTCCAGAGGAAAGTCGACGGTGGGCATCATAAGGCTGCTGCAGAATACGCTAAACAGTTTGACCTATCCCAAGACCTGATCCGAAACGCAGCCATCCAGGCCTACGAAAAAAGCATGGATTTTGGGCTGATGAAAAACGCAGCCGATATCGCCGACCAGTTCGACCTTCCCGAGGGCATGAAGAAGGAGGCATCAGAGGCCGCGTTCAGGAAACACATGGATTCTGGCCTCTACAACAAGGCCCTCAAACTTGCACAGAAGTACAAGCTTTCTGAGGAGTTTGTCAAAGAAGCCAGATCGAAGATACAAGGTCGATAAGTAAGTGAGGATGATGCCGAGCTACACGTATCCTGTCGTTCTAACCATAGGTGGGTCCGACTCCTCTGGAGGTGCCGGGATCCAAGCAGATCTCAAGACCTTTGCGACACTGGGCGTTCACGGCACATCTGCGATAACTGCAGTTACGGCCCAGAACACCACCGGCGTGAAAAACGTCTTCGGACTTTCGCCAGAGGCGGTATCCTGGCAGCTTGAGGCTTTGGCCGAAGACTTCGAGATCAAGTGCGCCAAGACCGGGATGCTCTATTCTGCCAAGACGACCTCTGTGGTGGCAGACTGGGTTAGAGATTGGGACATATCCCTCGTATTAGACCCGGTGATGGAAGCTGAGGCAGGTGGCAGGCTTTTGGATCCAGACGCCGTCGAAGTGCTCCGCAAAAGGCTCATGCCGCTCGCAAGTGTCGTCACCCCGAACATATTCGAGGCGGAAGTTCTGACCGGGATCAAAGTTAACGATGAGAAAACCGCGAAGGCAGCGGCAGAGCGGATCTTGGAGCTCGGCGCAGAGGCGGCGATAATCACGGGAGGTCACCTAAAAGGGGCCGACCTTCTCGCGAAGGCGGGTGACGTTCATATCATATCTGGTGCGATCGAGAAAGGTGGAAACCATGGTGTGGGCTGCACCTATTCTGCAGCGATCACTGCATACCTTGCGAAGGGATCAGCGCTCTTCGATGCCGCTCATGATGCCAAAAAGTTCGCGACCACTTCGATTCTGAAAAGTCGCAACTTGGGACGAGGCCCCTCCCCCGTGAACCAGTTGGGCGAAGTTCTCGAAGAGGCGAACCGGTACCAAACCTACGTTCAGATGAGCGAGGCTTTGGAGATGCTGGTGTCAGATCCTCTTTTCCGCCATTTGATCCCTGAGGTCGGGTCCAATGTGGGCATGGCAATCGATGGCGCAACCAAGCTCGAAGACATCGCCGCGGTGGAAGGAAGGCTCGTCAAGTCCGGAAAACGAGTTCATGCCTCTGGATGCGTCCGTTTTGGGGCCAGCGGCCACGTCGCAAGGATAATTCTTGCGGCCATGAGCTTCGACTCAAAGACGCGAGCTGCAATGAACGTGAAATTGAGCCAGGATCTCTTGGACGTATGCTCAAGAATGGGCCTTCGGATAGCCTCTTTTGATCGAGCAGGCGAACCATCTGGGTCGCACACCATGAGCTGGGGAACGTGCCAGGCGATCTCTGATTGCGGCAAAGTTCCTGACATCATATGGGATAAGGGCGGCCCTGGGAAGGAGCCCATGGTGAGGATACTGGGCTCAGACGCCAAGAAAGTTGCAGACCTTGCTTTGGAAATGGCAAGGCAGCTTCACCAGATCTGATAGGAACCTATAAATCAAAGTTAGGCGCGCTTGTATTGCGGTTCTTTATCAGGAGTGTCTGCTATGGGAAGTGTAAAGCCAAGCTATATTAAGAATTTTGCAAAAGAATTGATGAAGACTTACGAGGGTTCCTTCATTCACGATTTCGAGTACAATAAGCATAAGGTTGGTGAGTACACCGATATCCAGAACAAGGATATCAAAAACCGAATTGCTGGATACATTACTCGCAAAATGAGAAAAGGGGCGTAGAACTGATGTTTGAAGGTGTAATCGTTGCCATCATTACACCCTTCAAAGAAAACGGCGAGCTGGATGAAGAGGGTTTTCGGGGGAATATCAAGTATCTCGAAGAGGCGGGCGTCTTGGGCATAGTTCCTTGTGGCACGACCGGTGAATCTGCCACCATGTCCTTTGAAGAGCACAATACTGTGGTGGACATCGCTGTAGATTGTGCAACCAAATCGAAGGTCATAGCTGGAACTGGCTCTAACAACACACAAGAAGCGGTGAAGCTGACTAAACACGCCGCAGATGTGGGCGCAGATGCTGCCTTGTTGATCACACCCTACTACAACCGGCCCAACGACCGTGGAATGGTGGCCCATTATAGGACTGTGGCTGAAAGTTGCGATTTGCCTTTAGTACTGTACAACGTCCCTTCGAGAACTGGCACGAACCTCAAGCCAGAGGTAGTGGCAAAGCTTGCCAAGATGGATT
The DNA here is from genome assembly GCA_964639155.1 of uncultured Methanotrichaceae archaeon. GTDB lineage: Archaea > Halobacteriota > Methanosarcinia > Methanotrichales > Methanotrichaceae > CAYWZG01. The sequence continues at coordinate 2,041 of CAZXBV010000114.1, read as the reverse complement.
CCATCGTAGGGATCAAAGAGGCCAGCGCCAATTTAGGCCAGGTCTCCAAGATAATCGAAATGACCCAGGACGAGGCGTTCGAGGTAATCTCGGGAGATGATGGCCTGACCTTGCCGATAATGGCTCTTGGTGGCGTCGGCGTGATTTCGGTGGTTGCAAACGTTGCTCCAAGAAAGACTGTGGCCATGATAGATGCCATGTTGAAGGGCGATTTGGAGGAAGCAAAGAGGATTCATTTCCAGCTTTCCCCCTTGGTGAGGGCTCTTTTCCTTGAGACAAACCCCATACCCGTCAAGACCGCTTGCGGAATGATCGGCCTTGCAGATGGACCTTTGAGGTTGCCTCTAGCACCCATGTCTGAGGAAAATGAAAAGAAGCTAAAAGATATTTTGGATGATTTGGGCGAGTTTAGATGACTATCAAGGTGGCGATCACCGGAGCTAGAGGTCGGATGGGCCAGCTCTTGGCTGAGGACGTTCGAAATTCAGAGGGCATGGATCTGGTTGCGGGTTTTGATCTCGTGGATGTAGGGTCCTCTCTGGGTGAGAACGTCGTCATCTCTCACGCATCTGATCTTGCCAAAGTCTTGGATGAGACAAAGCCCGACGTTCTGATCGAGTTTACCACCGCTTCTGCAGCGGTCGAGAACACGAAAATCGCAGCCGAAAAGGGCGTAAACCTCGTGGTCGGGACCACTGGCTTCTCAAAAGATCAAAAGGCCGAGATGACAAAAGCTATAGAGGGAAATGTGGCCGCGGTCATCTCGCCCAACTTCAGCGTGGGCGTGAACCTTTTTTGGAGCCTGGTCGAGGCTGCAGGCCTTGCGCTTCAGGATTACGATTACGACGTTGAGGTGATCGAAGCACATCACAAAGGGAAGATGGACGCCCCCAGTGGGACTGCTTCGAAAACCGTGGAAGTTCTCGCCGAAGCGATGAATATCGAAGATGTCGTTCATGGAAGAGAAGGACAAGGCCTTCGTGGACGCGAGATAGGGGTACATGCCATCAGAGCTGGCGATATCGTGGGTGATCACACAGTCCTATTCGCAGGACCTGGTGAACGACTTGAGATAAGGCATCAGGCTCACAGCAGGCGGGCTTTCAGCAGCGGCGCAGTGAAGGCGGCAGGATGGGTAGTCGGAGCGTCGCCTGGGGTATACAGCATGGCTCAGGTACTGGGCCAGAAAGGTCAAATCTAGAAGATGTACAAGATCGAAAAGGGGAGCCATCTCCTCTCTTTTGATGACACGCGGCTAGAGCCAGTCCGAGTTGATGAGTGCATGGTGGGCTTTTGCCAAAGTTGCGAGGGCGAACTCGTGAGCCTTGCCTATTACCGAACCCAAGACGAGTGGATGGTCACAGCTCAATGTCGTGACTGTCACGAGAAGGTCTTGATCCGGTACGACTCTTCTTGGTGTTGGCTTGGGGATTTTGAGCTTGGGGAAGTCGGGCCATCTTCTAGGGTGGTCGGCATATCCTCCCTTTCGCGCGAACAGCTCGATGCTGTCTTCACTCCCGCCGAGATCAGAGACATGATCGCGTGCGAGAAGGGCGAGCCTTACACCCGTCAGAATCTCTATCGAGCCAGGTCCAAATACGAGAAGTTCGAGAAGCTTTTCGGGGTGAGGATCGACGTCTAAAAAGGCCGATGGATCAGAAGACATCAAATGGGCTGTCGAATTTTTGGGGCTACCTCCAAGAGCCAACATGAAACAAATCAAAAAAAATTACAAAAATCTCTCGATCAGGTGGCATCCTGACACCAGCACTGAAGATACGAAGATATGTGAAGAGATGATGCAAAAGGTAAATCTGGCCTACGAGATCGTTCTCAAATATTGTGAAAACTACGAGTATTCCTTTGAAGACAAGAAAGTGAGAATGGCAGAAGAGTCCGATTACGGCAGATGGTGGCAGGAACGGTTTGGTGACGACCCGCTTTGGGGTGGATCAAAAAAATAAGCGTTTAGGGACGAAGACGTTTCGTTTTCGGTTTTCATCATTTCGACAAGCTCCATGATCTAGACGAAGACGGCACC
>CAZXBV010000113.1:0-5194 GCA_964639155.1 uncultured Methanotrichaceae archaeon | reverse complement strand
GTAAAAGCTTAAAATCTGTGGGTCGTCTTTAGTTGTTGGAGGTATTTTATGGAGAAAAATCAGGAGATTAAAGGACTTGGCGGAATGTTGAACGGTTTTAGAGACTTGGTGAAGGAAGACGAAAGCGTCACCTTCATCGGAACCCCTGGGTTTTGCACGCCTTTTGCCCAGTTCCTGGGATTTCCGATCAGGAACAAGAAGCTTGCATTCGTTCCCAACCTGGATGTCGAGAAGGCCAGGGAACTTGTGGCCACCGAATACGGGATGGAACTTGGCGAGAAGACGGGCGCCAACGCTGACGTAGTGGTCATCCTGGGCGGGATGGCCATGCCCAAGATCGGGGTGAGCGTAGAAGAGATGAAAGCACTTCTTGAGAAGATCGAGTACAAGAAGCTCATAGGGGTCTGTTTCATGGGAATACTAGAACAGGCCGGATGGTGCGCAAACATGGAATTCGATCTCGTGATGAACACAATTCTCGAAGGAGACATATCATCGAAGTGAAACTGAGTCTCCAGAAAAACGTCAAAGAAATGTAATGCATGGTGGGCCCGACGCGATTCGAACGCGTGACCTCACGGTTATCAGCCGTGCGCTCCAACCATGCTAAGCTACGGGCCCAACAAGCAATTTGACGGAGACACCCCTTAATAACTGTTTCCCTTAAAGCACGGGGGCTCACCGCATAGCAGAGAGCCTTTTAATCCTTTCTTCCGTAGGGGGGTGGGTAGAGAAAAGAGACGCCATAGCTTTTCCGCGTAGCGGATTTACTATGAACATGTGCGCCGTCGAAGGGTTAACGTCCGCCCTGGTGGCGTTCGCAGCGCTTTCCAGCTTGGTTAGGGCGCTTGCCAGAGCCATGGGGTTACCGCAGATCTTCGCGCCTTTCGCGTCGGCTTCGAACTCTCTGGTCCGTGATATGGCCAACTGGATAACGGTTGCGGCAATTGGAGCTAGGACCGCCATCAAAAGTATTCCTACGATGTTTCCACCTTCGTCATCGTTGCCACCAAAACCCCCAAAGATGAGAGACCACTGGGCGAAGCTCGCCAGGGTAGTGACCGCGCCAGCGATGGTGGCGGCCACTGAGCTGATCAAAGTATCCCTGTTCTTGACGTGAGCCAGCTCGTGGGCTAAGACGCCCTCAAGCTCGTTTCGGTCCAGGATTCTCGTGATCCCAGTCGTCACCGCCACTGCAGCATGGGACGGGTTTCGTCCAGTGGCAAAAGCATTGGGCATGGGCGTGTCCACTACGTAAACCTTGGGCATGGGCAAGTTCGCACGATCTGCAAGGCCCCTGACTATCGAGTAGATATCCGGTGCCTGAGCTGATGTGACTTCTCTTGCATGGTACATCCTCAGCACTAATTTGTCGCTGCACCAGTAAGACCCCCAGATCATCAGCAAGGAAAGACCCAAGGCTATAACCATTCCGGTTCCGCCTCCCAGAATCCTGCCAGCTACAATGAAGAAGACGGCAAGACTTGAGAGCAATAATGTGGTTTTGATCATGCTTGACATTGTATCCTCAAGTTCCAAACTGGGATGGCGCCTGCTTATATTAGCCTTTCGACACACATAAAATATTGTAGCAAAATATACGCATGTTTCCGGTTTTTCTTATCTGCCTCCCAAAAGGTTAAATCTTCAGGAGGAGGATGGGCGCTAGGGAGACTACAGACATGGCCGATACTGAAAAAGATAGCAAAGAAGACCTGAAAGGGATGTATGACCTGGCAATTCCTATAGGAATGCCTCTCAGCGTGATTCAAGCTTTGGTGGATAACTTCGAATTGGATCCTATAAGAAGAAATGCTAAGATCGGCCTGATCGACGACGAAACAGACGAGCGAGAGATTCTCGTCCTTCGTGGCGACCTAGAGACCATCAAAAAAGCAGAAAAGTACATGTTCGAGGCATTGGACAAACGGATCGAGCGATGGGATAAAAACGAGAGAAGCGATCGCTACCGAGATATGTACGAAAAGAAGAAACAAGAGAGGAAATTGGAACTGGAGGCAGAGTCAGCCGAAGAGGCTTCGCCCTGACCTCTTTTGCTCAAATCTTGGATTCTATCACAGAAAACTAACGAAATTCTCCTCGCCTTTGAGTGAGGTGGTGTCAAAGAATCCCCATCATTGTGTGAACCTGGGGGATGACCACCACATCCTTCAGGGACATTGATGCCAAACTGTAAAATTGCGCCAACTTTTCTAAGGCAGGACGTTCAGGTCCTGTTGCAGGTTGGATGACCAAAATTGCATCCAGCTCTTCGAGCAGGGGATATGCGATATCGAGTTCGTCACGTTTAGTTGAGTTCAGTATGACGACCTTGGCGATGGTCTTCACGCCAGCGCAGGATGCAATTTTCAGGCATGCCAGCTCGTTTTGGAATAAATCATCCCATTTGTGGGGCGGACAGGATTTGTGGCTCGGAAGCTTGAGATCGATAGAAGCAAAGTCTATCCAGTCAACGAGACTTGCAAAACGGCTGGACGAAAATCCGTTAGTTTCTAGATACACTGGAACTTTCGCGAAAGAACATTCGATCGCCAGAGATTTCGTGAACTTGGGTTGGCAGAGGGGTTCTCCCCCAGTTATGGAGACGCTGTGAAGTCCTGGCGTTCTGAGGCCCCAAATTAGTTCGATTGCCTTCTTAGGGGATACGGGGTTTTCGATCGTTCTGAACCTGCCCGAACCTGGAGCGTCTTCGACCTTGCATTGGGCAGTACTGGCGCAAAACTGGGCGGTGTCGCAGTAACTGCATTTGAGGTTGCAGCCTGAGGTCCTGACGAATATCTGTCTTCGTCCCACGAAAGGCCCTTCTCCCTGGAACGAAGAGAATATCTCGGCCAAGATGCCATAATCTTCTGCAGATTCGTCAGCGGTAAGTCCGTCAACGGCAAATTCTTCAGGTAAATTTCGAATCAATTACTATTTATCCTCCTGGACATCTGTGTCGAAAGTTACGTTTAGTCCAGCATCACCCACTTGTTCTTGCCTTCCCAGAGCTTTACCGATACCAAATTTGCCGTCTCATCCTGAAGGCGGAGCTCTAGCCGTCCCTTTATGTGCTCTGCGATTGTCTCTGCTGTCGGATTGGCGAGGATCTCGTTTAAGTCGCGATGATCCAGATCGCTCAGGACAGTTTTGAGAATTCGTTTCAGATCGTAGAAGTCCATCAGGAAACCTGTGGTCTTATCTACAGGACCTTCCAGTACAACCTCCAACGTGTAAGTGTGGCCATGGATGCGAGCACATTTGCCGTCGTAGTCTGGCAGGTGATGAGCGGCATCGAAGACGACAATCATTCCTATCTTCATTTTTCAACGTCCTTTTGCCTGCCGTGGCGCCTGTCGACTTCGTCCAACTGGTCCAGCATCTTTCTCAGTCCGGTTCTCACGGCGTCAGAGAAGTTGACAAACTTCTTGCCGTCGCCCACATGATCGTTTATGTCGTCGATTATGTGTTGGGGTACGTCTACGGATACTTTGGGCAATTTGACACTCCAGATTGTATTCTCTGGATATTACGATGAGAATACCTAATTAATAGGTTTCCACTCACTGTTCTGCATTTTCTAGTATCTCGGGCGGAGCCGAAGCCAAAGCCACAAGGCCCTCTGCCTCCATGAAGTGAAGCTTTGCGGGGACGATGAGGATGTGGAGCGGGCCACCGAAATCCTCGTTTGCAAGTTTTGGCAGAAAGTCCGCTCTGACCTGAGACTTTTTCGATCCGGCTCTGGCAACTCCCACGCCCAAAGAGTGGCTCAGCTTCGATTCACCGGCCGTTTTGCCCATCTCGTCCATCTCGACGAGAAGACTTGCCCCTTCAGCGACGGTCATGTATCTTTCGTCCTGGATGTCCAAGAAGAGAAGAGTGTGGAGGTTTCGTTCCAGGTTTTCCAGTACTACTTCGCGAGGGCTCTGGGCCACGATCCTTTTTCCACCGACTTCGTAAGGGTAGGGTATTGAAGTGGACCTGCCAAACCTGTAATTCTGAAGTCCTGTAAGGCCGGATACTGCCGAGACAATGGACGATGAGTGGACCACGTGGGTCTCGATCCCCATCTTCAGGGCGCGGAGTCGAAGGTCAAGGTGTGTTGTCGAGACCATGGGGTCTCCGCCAATCAGGAAGGCCACCTTTTTGTCTTTGGCCTGAGAGATCCATTCACCAGCTCGGACCTCTACATCTTCCCGGCCCAGAAGACAGATCTTTTTTCCGTAGAGTTCTTCTAGCCGTTCCACCGACGTTCCCATGAGCCTTGAAGTGTAGAATTCCGCATAGACTAAGTCGGAATCGCGTATCGTTTCCAGGCCTTTCAACGATACGTCTTTTTCGTCGTATAGGCCAAGCCCGACAAAGGAGAGCATGGGGGCAACAATCGAAGAAGGGGTTTAAATAGGTTTTTAATAAAATTATTTGGCAAAGGCTAATATGCGTTGACCCTCAAAGTGAAGCGCATGATCGGCAGGGCAACTCAGGTAGTGGATTGCCGAGAGAGCATGGGGCTGGCCAAAGGCGGAGGCCTCGCCCAGAGAGGAACGTTATCAGAAGCGGCACAACCCGACGTAATCGCGATAGCCATGTCACCGGGCCGAAGGCACATAACCAAACCGGTATGCGAGATAACTTACGGCCTTCGGCGAGAGGGAGTCCAGACGAGCGTTCTCGTCTTGGAGTCGGGTGCGGGAGTTCCCGATAGTTTTCCTCAGTCTTCAAGAGGGTTTGGGCCCACGTTTGGATTGACTCCAAAGGAGATCGAACAGATAAAACGGCACAAGATAGCAGTCATCCACCTTGGAAACATCAGGTCGCACGTGGTTTACAAGGCAAGAGAAATACTTGCTTCAGCGGAGGTACCGGCAGTAGTCGTCTGCCAAAGCCCGGTGGACTTTGAGGACTTTGCCAAGGCAGGGGTCAAGACCAGGATGGTCATGCCAGCCAGAAAGGACATAATGACCAAGGGCACCGTCGTGGACATCGTCTATGGAGTAACCAGGGGCGCAACTTGCCAGAGGGAAAAGCTGAACCGGCTGGCGAAAGTGCTGAACCATCATCTTTTGGAGATAAGGAAAAAGGAGGAGGAGACTGTCAAAAGAGAGGCTGAAGCTAAGGCCGGAAAGAAGGTTACAAAGAAGCCAAAGGCCGAAGGTGAAATGGGCACTTTCTTCATGTAGCTGCTTTCGTTCAA
>CAZXBV010000112.1:0-5194 GCA_964639155.1 uncultured Methanotrichaceae archaeon | reverse complement strand
TAGGACTTTACAGCATCTGCGACCAGTTTTGCCACCGACACCGTGCTTACCCCCTTTTCCAACGTATCGGTTGCAATTATGGACTCAACGCCCGCACGACAGAGCTTGAGAACCGCATTGCCGGTGAGGACTGGATGCACCGACGCTAAGTAGACCCTCTTTGCACCCTGCTCTTTTAGGATGGATATCGCCTTTGCCATCGTCCCGCCGGTTGCGATCATGTCGTCTACTATGACCACGTCACGACCCTTGGCATCGATCTTTTTTGGAGCCATGGAAACTTCTGTCCCGCTGTGCCGAGTCTTTTCCAGATAATCGTAATCAGCGCCAAGTTTCGATGCGGCAACCTGGGCCATCTCCACCGCGCCCTTGTCCGGAGATATTATCACAGGATCTTCAAGCCCCATCTTTCCGACCTCCTCTGCCAACAATAGGGTTGCGTCTAAGTCGCAAGTCTGACGCCCAAAATGAGATAAAACCGAGCGATCGTGAATGTTCACGGTGAATACTCTTGACCATTCGTTCAAAAACGCGTTCAGAGCAACCGACATGGCCCGCGCGCTCAGCGGTTCACCTGGCTTAAACTGCTTGTCCTGGCGAGCATACCCAAAGTAAGGCACCACCAGATCGACTTTGCTCTCCCTGAATACGTCCAGGAGCTGAATCAGGTGGACTATGTCCCGATCCGTAGGGGTGCTTTGAATGATCACGACATCGTCTTCGATATCGCAACATACCTGTGCATAAGCCTCTCCGTCTGGAAACTGGCTGTACTCGCACAGCGCCAGTTCGTCTCCGAGAATTCCGGCCACCTTGCCAGCCAGAAGCTGAGAAGAAGGGCCTCCTATAATCATCAAAGATCGCCTCTTATAATTAAGATATAACTATAATATATAACGATGCATTTCGGACAGATCTCTAACTCTTGCGGGTTAGAGATTTGTCTTATTTGTGTCGTTAAGCACTATTCTGGTGAGAATCGATTAGTCTCATCTAATTGGTTCTCGACTATAATTGAACTTTGTCGATCGTTGTTCAATCCGGCCTTAATGCTATCGACTGGCATTGGCCATCATCGATTGCGTCCAATTCAATTGAATCGTGAGTATCTTGAACCGTCAACTTCCAACGACCCTCATCCTGACCTTTACCGTGGGAGTTACCACCGAGCCCACCGCCCTTGTGTCAGTCCCCACCTCGACTTGCTTTAACAGATCGAATACGTTTCCTGCCAACATCAAAGATCTTAGCGGCTTTTCAACTTCGCCATCTTTGATCAGGAAAACGTTCCTCCCCTCCACCGAGAAATCGCCGGATACGGGATTGGCGGTATGAGCCCCTATGACGGCGTTGACGAATACGCCATCTTTGGTCTCTGCCAAAACGTCTCGGGGATCGCTCGATGCAACGATCAAGTTAGTGGTTCCAACCCTGGGAACGCCTGAGTACCCAGCTCGACCAGCATTACCGGTGCTCTTGACGTCGTCCTTACCGGCGGTGTAGCTGTCGTAAAGGAACCCATTAAGAACGCCTTCCTCGATGATGGAAGTTCTCTGAGACGGTACACCCTCCCCGTCGAAAGCTGATGTGGCCATACCACCTTTAAGAAGGCCGTCATCGATTATAGTGAGGTTTTCGTCACCAATCAATTGACCCCTCTTGCCGATGAGGGATGATCTGCTTTTCTGGACGTTGTCGGCGTAAACGGAAGGCACAAAAGCGGCCTCCAGAATTTCGGCAAATGCGACCGGCCCTAGCAGGACCTCGGTCTCGCCGGTCTCGCCCTTTCTGCCACCCAAAGATCTCTTGGCAAGCTCTGCTGCTGAGTGGCCGATGTGCTCGATACCATTTATGCCGTATCTTGGCTGAAGGTCTCTTGAGTTCTCGAACTCGTAACCCGTCGCCAGCTCTTCGTCACCTTTGGCCACAGCATCTAAAGAGGCATACATTACAGTGCTCGTCTCAACGGCTTCGACCCCGTTAGAGTTCAAAACAAACTCGGTGATGGAAGCACAGGCAATCCCGCCAGTTGAGGGTTTTGCCCCTGAAACTGCGGCACACCCTTCGAGAAGAACTGCAGCCATCTCGATACAATCTTCAGGCCCCATCTTCTCAATAGCAGGATCGAATACGCCCTGAGGTGAGGCCAGTCTCTCTTGCAAAGGGAGACGTCGCCATTTAGCGTCCCCTTTTCGGGCTCTTGCAGCCGCAACAGCACTTTGGGCCACCGTTTCCAACTTGGATAGATCGCTGGTGCTGGAAAAGCCCACAGCACCATTGAGGACGGCTCTGAGTCCGAGGCCTTGGTTGTAGCTTTCGCTCGCCATCTCGACCAGGTCTTTTCGCAGATCGACGTCCACAGATCTGGCCACAAGCCCGAAGACTTCGGCTTCCTCTGCACCGACCCGTTCTGCCAGATTGAGGAGGAGGCGTGCACTCTCGATTGGATCAAAAGTCATGTTTATCCAATGTACCGCAGGTCGTCATCGCTGGCAGACTCGTAGGGAAGATGGGACTTTTCCATCTCTCGAAGCTTGCCGACGATCTTTTCCATGTCTTTGGCCCTGTCTTCCAAAGCCTGCATGCCCACTTCAATCCCAAGGGCCGTGCAGAGAACTTTAAGAACTTCTTGGGCGCTTTTGGGGTCGACCAGGTATCCGCTGGTCATGCCCATCAGGCAGACCGCTTCTATGTCTCTTAAACCGCTTAGCCCCACCAGAAGGCCGCTAACACCCACTATGCCGCCGCCAGGCTCGTTCTCTTGAAAGACAACGCCAAGCTCTTTCATCTCTTCAACCAACTCGAGGCTGTTTGCTGCGCCCATCACTTCGGGCTTGTCCACAAACTGACCGGTTCCGTATCCACCCAGGGTGTAAATCCTCTTGACTCCAAACTCTTCGGCCAAGTCCAAGAAGATCCCCGTGAGCTCGTAATGACCCTCGTTGGTAGCGCTCTGATAATCGCCCACCAAGAGCAAAACATCTTTATCTTCGCCTTTGTAGGCGTAGATCTCGTTTTTCACCTGCTTTACGGTGCCATCATTTTGAACTAAAACCTGAGGTGGGAAGTGAGGTGAGTAGATCTCCATGATCTTCTCTGCGTTCAGTTCTTCTATCAAGTGCTCGGCCACAAGCTTTCCCACGTGGCCCACGCCGGGCAGGCCTTCTATCAGGATCGGGTTGTTCAGAGATACATCTTTAATCCTGCGAAGGATGGTCTCTTTCATCTCGCCTCCTGCTGCAACGCTCTCCTGTACTGGCCGTAACGGTCCTCGGGAGAGAACCTAGCAGGTTTTGTCGGACTGGTTGCCCCTCCGCAAAGGGTGCAAATGTCCCTCAGCGTGTACAGGTCGCAAGCCTTGCACTTCTTTATTTTCGATCTCATGCCTGCCTATGGAAGGTCCCTTCGCCGCCCGTCTTCTCGATGTGCTTTATGGCAGTCTGTGCCGCTGTTCTGAGCACCAATTCTGCCAGCTTATACTCAGGGGCGGTCACGTGGATACGGTATCTGGGCGCTCCCACGTATCGGACATCCAAGGACACATCCGTCTCCTTAGTGCGGGCGGCCTTCTTCAAAGCGGCCTTTATCTGCTCGACACCGTCTGAGGCGATCGATTTGAGGTCCACAAACCCAGTTATCTCCACGTAGGGGATCTTTACGTTCTCCATCGAGACTTTCAGGACGTTTTGAGCATCTTCTTCGCTCAGACCTGCGTCGTAGAGGACATCGATCCCGTTGACGACTGCATCTTCCAGGGCGGCATAGAGGCTATCGTAGTTTTTAGAAAGGGTAGATGCCACATGTTTTATGTCTTCTTCATCCCTGCCCTCGTATGCCATCTGGAGCCACATCCAGGCCTTTTTGTCTGCCTTCCACTCTTGGATCTTCTCTCGCCTCTGATGGTCATTCACATCTTTGAACGAAAGATCGATGTGGTGCCTGTGTATATCGACGTTGAGAACCTTGCAGACGATCTTTTGGCCTTCGCGAACGTGGTCTCTGATGTACTTAATCCAGCCGCTGGCTACTTCGGAGATGTGGATCAGCCCTCTTTTGTCCGCATCGTACTCGTCCAGGATGACGAACGCTCCAAAATCTACCACCTGCTCGACGGTGCAGACGACCAAATCACCAGGTTCAGGCCAACCCTCACGTTTCATCTCAATCACTCTAATACTTCTAGGATCTGCGTCTTTATCAGGGCCTTGCCGCCCTTGGGTTCAGCCAGGGTCCTACTACAGACCAAGCACTTAACCACCGTAGACGCATTTCCAAAGATTATCTGTTCATTTTCGCAGTCATTACACTTAACCTTGAGAAATCTAGACAAAATTAACCCTCCACAAGGTCTAATTTTGATACTTTGAAGCCTTTGCGATTGTGGGCTTTTTTACATTCTTTACATCGGTACCTGAGGTTAACTCTTTTGGTGGGCTTGTCGCCACCGGGTACCTTAGAGAACTTGCCCGCGTTGCCTATGCCCACTGCGCGTTTCTTCTGTCTGTCTATATGGGCCATAGCAGTAGCTCGCCCTCTCCTCACTCTCTCCACGACGTGGACAGTGTGCTTTTTGCAGAAAGGACAATGAGCCTTAAATTCTTTTGGCATCTTCATCAGATCACACCAGATCAATTTCACGTGCTAAATTTTTATCACATAGGTTTCTTGCATGTACGAGGGGGAGCGTGACCAGATCGCCTTTGAACAGAGTATAACGCTTCCCATCAACGCCCACGAACGTTGGAACGCTGTCTATCATACTAACAAGTATATATTCCTGCGACATACCCTTCTTGGCCATTAAAGCCCTTTCGGTGCTGGGGCGATCCGCGCGATTGACTTGGGCGAGAATTACTTCCTTTCCCTGGATGAGAGCTGAGAGCATTTGGCGATATATCTGTTCTTCTTGAGGTGTCATCCCCTTGAGAGAAAGTTCCTTGGAAGAGGAGCTGGCGCGCTGAACCTTTCTTGTGATCTTCTTCATCCTCAAGTCGATCAGTCGGCCTATGCCACCTCGAGCCGCCTTCAGCTCGTCTCCTACGATCTGGGCTTCGACCGAGTAGTGGTCGCCTATATCTGCTAGATCTTCCTCCAGCTCGGCCAGGTACTCGCCCACCCGATCATAAAAATCGTTCTCTAAAATTTCGAGGTCGGGCGTCCGTCGCTCTTTCCTCAAAATATTGGCCAGATCCAA
>CAZXBV010000111.1:0-5225 GCA_964639155.1 uncultured Methanotrichaceae archaeon | reverse complement strand
GATGGCGTCAGTGAGCCTCGGTGCGGGCGCCTTGCCGCTCAGGGAAAAGCGCGCCACAGTGGGGCCGTCTACTACTGCGCCCTCGCGGGTGTCAGAAGTATATTGGCACGGGAAAGAGCGCCCAGCCTTATCAAAGCCGAAACGGTCTGCAAGCGTGGGAGGCGCGAGCTTCTCTTCAAAAGAGCAAACGGTATGGGACGCGTCGGCGCCTTGCGCCACCTTGAAAAACTCGCATAAACAGCGCCCGCCACCAGGTCTACCTGTAATCAATTTTTCCTCCCTGGTGAGGGAATAAAAGCTCTCTGGCGATGGCAGGCGGGCACCCTATCTTTCATCATTTAAAATGAAAATGAGTTCTGATATAAAAAGATAACCCAGTACGGTCCGCACTAACCAAAAAATAACCTTAACGTTTGAAAACTGGTATAAGACCTGGGCGCGACTGTAGATCATCGAAAATCACACGCTTATGACCGATTCTCAGAAAGTCCGTTAACAAGACAGGCACCACCCTATTGGTGGGCTTATACCACCTATATGGGCACAGATCCGCTTCTGCGGTTTTTGTGTCGATGTTTCGGAAAATAATTCATACAATAACAAAGATGATCGATGCTATTTTTTTGGCAATTGTCGGTCTAATTCTGACATGGATCACAGAATATATGGTCAAAGGATCACGATCATAGATCAAATCCTGCTATCAAAGGAATTTATCTTCGGAAAACTTTTAAATATACGTACCACCATATTGCAAGCAGGAGGTCTACGTATATGGCAGAGGTAATAGTAACTCCGAACGTATGTGTCTATCCAGACGAAGCAGAAGAGAACATGAACGTCGAAGTCGAGCTTCCTGGAATGGACAAAGAGAACATCAACTTCAACATATATGAGAATGGGTTTTACTTGATCGCAAAGAAGAAAGGGCTGAAATATATGGCATCTTACGCCTTTGCAACTCCAGTCATACCCGAAAAAACTTTGGCCAAATACTCAAACGGTCAGCTTTTCGTGAACGTTCCCTACAAGAAAGCGCTCTTTGAGAAAGGTATGAAGGTGACGATCGAATAAACCTGCGGAAGCCCAGAATTTCCGCACCCTTTTTTCGCGTGTCAACATTCGATCTGATGTTTGGTCCATGCCCGAAAAGCATCTTTACGGTGCATTCAAAAATTGTGACTCGTTTTTGTTTTTTGGGTGAAACTTATCGCACCTACACAAAACCCACACGCCATCAAAATAAATTAACGTTTGGAGTTAGTTCAAATGACAAAACGTCGTAACCGTCTGACCTTCGAGAAGAGCCCTTACCTTCTGCAACATGCCGAAAACCCAGTCGACTGGTATCCATGGGGTGATGAAGCATTCCAGAAGGCGCGACGCGAAGACAAGCCGATCTTTCTTTCGATAGGTTACTCAACCTGCCACTGGTGCCACGTGATGGCGCACGAATCCTTCGAAGACGATATGGTGGCAAGGCTGATGAACGATGCCTTTGTCTGCATCAAGGTTGACCGAGAAGAGCGGCCAGACATCGACCAAACTTACATGGCCGTGGCCCAGGCACTCACAGGAAGTGGTGGCTGGCCCCTCAACGTGATAATAACTCCTGATAAAAAGCCCTTCTTTGCAGCCACCTACATACCCAAAGAGGGCAGATTTGGACGGATCGGGATGCTCGACCTCGTCCCTAAAATCAAGACTATTTGGAAGACCCAAAAAGGAGAGATCCTAGACTCTGCAGACCAGATAACTTCGGCTCTGAAGGAAGCTCCAAGCTCGGCCCAAGGCCCAAAGCTGGACGAATCAGTTCTCAAGAGCGCTTACCAACAGCTTATGACTCGATTCGACCCAGTACATGGAGGATTCGGCGGGGCGCCCAAGTTTCCAAGCCCACATACTTACCTATCTCTTCTTCGGTACTGGAAACAAAATCAAGAAGAAGGCGCCCTCCAGATGGTCGAAATCACCCTCAAGGCGATGCGCCGAGGTGGAATCTACGATCAGTTGGGGTTTGGGTTCCATCGCTACTCGACAGATTCACAATGGCACCTCCCACACTTTGAAAAGATGCTTTACGATCAGGCCATGACCGCTCTTGCTTATCTTGAGACGTTCCAGGCCACAGGAAAGGAAGAATATGCCACAGTCGCAAAGGAGATATTCACCTACGTACTTCGAGACATGACGTCTGACGAAGGCGGCTTTTTCTCGGCAGAAGATGCAGACTCTGAAGGCGTCGAAGGCAAGATCTACCTCTGGGCCGAAGATGAGATCAGAGAGCTTCTAGGTCAAAAAGAGGCAGATCTCGTCGTGAATATCTTTGACATCTCGACGGAAGGAAACTTCGCCGAAGAGTCCACGGGAACGATGTCTGGAAGAAACGTCCTCCATATGGCGCGCCCCCTTTCTGATGTAGCTATCGAGATGGGGATAAGTGAGTTTGACCTTTCGAATAGGCTAAAGGAAGCTTGCAAGAAGCTCTTTGAGGCGAGAGAAGGGCGAGTTCATCCTCACAAAGACGACAAGATCCTTGCTGACTGGAACGGCCTGATGATTGCGGCCTTTGCTCGGGGCGCTCAAGTATTGGAGGAACCTTTCTATGAAGAGGTTGCAAGATGCACCGCCGACTTCATATTGTCCAAGATGAGGGATAAAGATGGCCGGCTGTTGCATAGATACAGAGACGGCGAGGCTGGGATCGGTGCCAATCTGGACGACTATGCTTTCATCATATGGGGTCTTATCGAACTTTATGAGGCGTCGTTTCAGGCAGCATATCTCAAGGCCGCAATCGATCTTAACGGCCACTTGGTCGAACATTTCTGGAGCGATAAGGGGGGCTTTTATTTCACACCAGACGATGGCGAAGAGCTGATCCTCCGAAAAAAAGATGCGCACGACAGTGCCATACCTTCAGGAAACTCGACTGCTTTGCTCAACATTCTCAGGCTTGCCAATCTGTCAGCAAACCCCGAACTCGAAGAGCTGGCATCAAAGACCATGGAATTCTTTTCAGCCCAAGTTAAAGGGCTTCCCGCAGCCCATCTCAGTTTCACGATGGCTCTTGATTTTGCCCTTGGCCCATCTTCAGAGGTGGTGATCGCAGGATCGCCCCGATCAGAAGATACTCGAAAGATGCTGAAGGCCTTAAGATCCCGCTTCCTTCCCAACAACGTAGTCTTGCTGAGGTCAAAAGATTCGCCTGAAATCACCGAAATCGCCCCCTTCACGAAGGACTTTCAAATGCAGGAGGGAAAGGCCACGGCATATGTCTGTTCTGGCCAGGTCTGCCAGCGCCCCACCACTGACGCAAAGGAAATGATTGCACGGTTAGGATAAAGGCACTGAAGTCAGTTCGTTGGGCACGACAACAATTATAGTTGAGAACCGATTAGTCTCATCTAATTGGTTCTCGACTATAATTGGTTCTTGAAGGTACTTGATTCAAGAGCTCATTTTACCCTACTTTGGCATAATGTTTATGATAGCGTCAATGACGTGTTAGCTACTGATCAAGATTTGCTTCAATCACTTTTATCAATTTTGGGATATAATGCACTCACCCAGATCGGTTCGGCCCAGAAGTCGAGTTGTAGGATCAAGCCCTGATTTTGGCCTGGAAGGCTACAGCTTTAAATAGGGGAGGCGATCTCTAAGCTTGGTACGGTCACTTGTCAACGTTACAGTGATCATTAAGTACAAGAGTTACTCAATTGGAACGTCAAGGCTCGTATGTTCTTGATCAAATCGTCAAAATGAAGTTCATAAATTAGATCGGAACTAATTAATGGCAACTATTCTGGCCCAAATTCATATGACGGCGTCCGACTGCGTAGCCCTAAAGAGGTAAAATGCAGTTTGAAAATCTAAATGTTATAGATCCGCTCCAGCGGGCGCTGATCAAAGAAGGATATACCACGCCAACGCCAATACAGGCGCAGGCGATACCACATCTTTTGAAGGGCGAAGACCTGATGGGCATCGCCCAGACTGGCACGGGCAAGACCGCAGCATTTGTGTTGCCCGTCCTCCAGAGGATGGTCGAAGAGAAGAAGGTTTCAGTTCCCGGTGCGCCGCGCGTGTTGGTGCTCGCGCCCACCCGAGAGCTGGCAGCACAGATAGACCAGAGCTTTGCAACATACGGTCAGTTCCTCCGGTTCAAGCACACTGCTGTATATGGTGGTGTCAAACAAGGGCCGCAGGTCAGGGCACTATCCAGAGGCGTCGATACCCTCGTCGCCACGCCCGGTCGACTGCTCGACCTGATGGATCAGGGGTACATAAAGCTGAAAGACGTTGAGTACTTCATTCTTGACGAGGCGGACCGGATGCTGGACATGGGTTTCGCCAACGACGTGCGCAAGATCGTCTCGACGCTGCCAAAGAAACGCCATTCGCTATTTTTTGCGGCCACCATGTCGCAAGAGGTCGGCAAACTTGCCGGAAAGTTCCTCACCAACCCCGTTCGAATCGAGGTGGCACCCCAGGCGACGATGGTAGAGAGCGTGGAACAGCGCATTTTGTTCGTGGATCAGAACAACAAGGATGCGCTACTGCAGGGACTTCTCAAACAGAACAACTTTAAGCGAGTTTTGGTCTTCACCCGAACGAAGCGGCGCGCGGACAAGGTCGCATCGATGCTATACAAAAACAGGATCCGGGCCGACTCCATCCATGGCGACAAGTCACAGAACCAGCGCACTCAGGCCCTGAACAGTTTCAAGTCAGGCCGAGTGCAGGTGCTGGTGGCAACTGACATCGCCGCTCGTGGAATTGATGTTGAGGACATATCCCACGTCATAAACTACGACCTGCCCAACGAAGCTGAGAGTTACGTTCATCGGATCGGTCGGACGGGACGCGCGGGGGCAAACGGCACAGCATACTCATTCTGCGCGGCCGACGAACGCAACTTCCTTCGCGAGATCGAGAAGCTCATCAAGATGAGGATAGAGCTGATGGACCACCGATATCATTCAGAACAGGCAAAGAACGCCGTAGGCGCGGCGGCAAAGCCAGCCTCAAAGGGATCGAGATCGAGGCGCGCGCCGAGAAATGCAAGACAGGAAAACGTACGCAGGTCAGGTCCGCGAAAGCCATATCAGCCTTCCAGACGTCGCTAGCTGATAGAACGCGTTCCAATCTGGGCTATTTTTTTGATAGAAAATAGCCGATCATTCCTTTTTCGTAACTACTCTAGAGGTCCCAAAATCAATCAG
>CAZXBV010000110.1:0-5326 GCA_964639155.1 uncultured Methanotrichaceae archaeon | reverse complement strand
CTGAAGACGGCCCGCCGATCTTCCACGCCGTCCATCAGCCTCAAAATGCCTTCGTTCCCTATTGTATCAAAGACGTAAGCCGAGTAGACACCTGGAAATCCGTTCAGCCCCTCTATGAAAAGGCCAGCATCTTCGATCATGACGGGGCCTTTTAGCTTCTCCATCACTTCTTTCATCCCAAATAGGGTTACTTCTTCCAGAGTATCTGCTTGGATTTCTATATACCCCAAATTCCTCTGCTCAACTTCGCCCAGTATCTGTTGAGCCTCCTCGAATTTGCCTTTGTTTCCAGTAACGAAATAGATCATGATAGCTGCCTCTGACAGCACCCTTCGCAGGGCTCATATAATGGATTTTCGTCGTCGTGAATGGCATGTAATCGTGGGGCAACGTTTTTCTGGCTTCAAACTCACTCCTGGCAAAAGAGCCTATAGGAGCCTATTATAATGCTGGAATTGGGGGATCGGGTCTTGGTCGTGAAAGGTGGCGTAAGACGCGAGGGTGTTCTCATGCCCTCGGTCACGGGCCACATAGTAATAAAGATGGATAGCGGCTACAACGCCGGTTTCAACAAAGACAGCTGCACAGTGGAGCTTATGGAAAAGGGAAAAAAACCGAAGATCCCACCTGCGCCACCACTCAAGAGAAAAGAGGGGCTGCCCCATGTCTCCATCTTATCCACTGGCGGGACCATAGCAAGTAAGGTCGATTACAGGACCGGCGCGGTGACAAGCCAGTTCTCGGCCGAGGACATAATATCGGCGATCCCAGAGCTTGAGGACATAGCGAATTATGACGGCAAGGTTATCTACAATATCCTTAGCGAGAACATGAAGGCCGAGTACTGGCAAGAGCTTGCCAGAGCAGTCGCCTCAGAGATACGAGAGGGGTCTGACGGCGTCATCGTAACCCATGGGACGGACACCATGACCTACACGGCAGCAGCCCTCTCTTTCATGCTACGAACTCCCGTGCCGGTAGTGGTGGTAGGATCCCAAAGGAGTTCGGATAGGCCAAGCAGCGATGCTGCCATGAACGCCATCTGTGCCGCAACGGTCGCTGTGGGCGATATCGCCGAAGTTTCTGTGGTTATGCATGGGTCCACCAGTGACGATTATTGTTCGATCCATCGAGGAACGAAAGTTCGCAAGATGCACACTTCCAGGAGAGATGCCTTCCATAGCATAAACTGGCCTCCGTTGGGCAAGGTGGACTACCACACAAGAACGATCGAGACTTTTGGAGACTACCAGCGGCGAGGCGAAGTCGAGCTTGAGCTTCTCGACAAATTGGAGCCACAGTGCGCCCTGGTGAAATACTATCCAGGATCGCCTTCGGTCGTGCTCGACTATTATGTCGAATCTGGATACAAAGGGGTAGTCATCGAGGGAACCGGCCTTGGACACGTCGCCTCAGATTGGATTGCGTCTATAAAAACAGCAACCGATGCAGGTGTTCCGGTTGTGATCACTTCCCAATGTCTGCGGGGTAGGATCTGTGACAGGGTTTATGACACGGGCAGAGACATGTTGGCGGCAGGTGCTATAGAGGGCGAAGACATGCTCCCCGAAGTATCTTTGGTCAAATTGATGTGGGTTCTCGCCAATTTCGCCACAGAAGACGCGGCCAATTTGATGAAAAAACCCATCACGGGTGAAATATCGGCATCTACCCTCGCTACAGTTTGAGGCTTGGGATGAAATGAGCTCACCCCGCCACCCCCCAACCCTTATAAACCTGGCAGATATAGTAGGCTGGCTCGATCAAGATTATTTGGAGGAATTCAGTTTTGGCACGTAAACCAGCAAGCATGTACAGAAGGCGGGAACGTCCCTACACCAGGAAAAAATACATGGGCGGCGTTCCAGGAAGCAAAGTGGTCCATTACGACATGGGCAACTTGACTACCGAATTTCCGGTAACACTCACTCTAATGGCCAAAGAACCCTGTCAGATTAGGCATACCGCCCTTGAGGCTGCCAGAGTTGCTGCCAACCGTTACCTAGTGAAGACCGTGGGCCGATCGAACTTTCATATGAAATTGAGGGTATATCCCCATCATGTGATCAGAGAGAACAAGCAGGCCACAGGAGCCGGAGCAGACCGTGTCTCCAGCGGGATGCGTCACGCCTTCGGAAAAGCCGTTGGGACTGCCGCCCGAGTCGAGGCCGACCAGAAGGTATTTTCGGTGAGCGTCACGCCTCAAAACGTGATTAGCGCCAAGAGCGGCCTAAAAAGAGCTGGCCACAAGCTGCCCACCCCTACCCAGATAATTGTAGATAGGGGCGAGGAACTTATAAGATGAGGAGTTCGCCGGTGTTTTGATGGAAGATTACATGGAAGGGCTCGAGCGGGCCATGAAAACTATGCCCGCCGCCAAGGGCACTGAAGACCGTTTTGTGATACCCACGCCCAAGATATTCTATGAAGGCAAGACAACAGTCCTTGAGAACTTCGTAAGTATAGCCGACACACTCAACCGGAATCCAGAACATTTGATAAAGTTCATGCTCCAAGAGATGGGAACTGCTGGCAAGATTGAAGGGCAACACGCTGTGTTCCAGGGAAAATTCTCTGAAGATACCATGGAACGTCTTGTCGACTCCTACGTCCAAGAGTACGTGATCTGTTCTGAATGTCACAGACCAGATACCCAACTCGTCAAGAGCGATCGGATTTTGATGCTCAAGTGTGAAGCTTGTGGTGCTCACCGTCCTGTGAGAAAGAGAAAGGCAAAGACGGTAGTACCAAAAGACTTGATCGAAGAGGGCGAGACTTATGAGCTGCGGATCGAGTCTGTGGGCAGAAAAGGCGACGGGATCGCTAAGGTGGACAAATACATGATCTTCGTGCCTCGCACCACCAAAGGCGAAGTCGTACAGGCCAAGGTCAAGAAGATAAGCGGAACTTTGGCTTTTGCCGAACTCGTGGAGAGGAAAAGCTCGTCCTGACGGGGTTTGGGTAAGATGGGCCAGGATCCACGTATACTTCTTGAGTTCACGGACAAGCACAAGTACCACATGGAGTTCTTACCCCCCGAATTCTGGAGACCACTCGTCGATATTTACGACGTGGTGGAATGGGAAGAGCGAAGCGACGATAGGGTGGCAGGGGTTGCTGAGAACTACTCTTGCCTTCTGGACCTCTTGGTGCGTGCACGTCAATTCTACATAAGCACCAAACCCTATGAAGAACGGTTCAAGTAGTGGAAAAGCGCCTCAAAGTCGCACCAAATCGATCTCTATGGACTCGATCAGCGGTCACGTGGTCAAAGGGATGCCCCTGGTAAAAGAGGGCGACGATCTTGCTTTGATGATAGAGGGTCGCCTCGACCTGGAAGACGACGACGTGGTTTGCATCGCCTCGACCGTCGTGTCCAAGTCAGAGGGACGGTCGAGGCGTCTTGAGGACTATTCGCCCAACGACTGGTCGAATACCACGGCCAAAAAACTTGGGAAAGATCCCCGGTTCGTTCAGGCCGTTTTGGAAGAGTCTGATGAGATATTGATAGCTTTGCCTTTTCTTCTTGTCGTAACCAAGTTCGGCCACATCGGGGTTAACGCCGGGATAGACAATTCCAACGTGGGCGAAGGCAAAATCCTTCTTCTCCCCAAAGATCCTCAAGCTAGCGCTGAGCAGATTAGAAATCGATTTAGCAAAGATTGTGCTGTGATCGTCACCGACACTTGCGGCCGCCCTTTTCGCTGCGGCGTAGCCGGAGTTGCCATAGGGTGGGCAGGTATTGGAGCCGTGCGCGACTGGAGGGGCGAACGAGATCTGGAAGGAAGAGAGCTAGAGATCACTCAAGAAGCCGTGGTAGACGAGATAGCCGCCATGTCCAACTTTCTCATGGGCGAGGGCGGCGATGGCACTCCGGTAGTTGTTTTTCGCGGCCTTTGTTATCCAAAGACTGGTGGCGTGCTCTTTAGACCTTCAAAGATGGACGTGATAAGGGCCCGCCTAACAGGTCAAGATAGCTCATGCAACCCATAACGACAATAATACCCTTCAAGCTAGAGGGTGCCAAGAGCAGGCTATCATCTGTTCTCAATTCAGAGGATCGACGACTTTTGGCCTTGACCATGTTGGAAGATGTGGCAGAAGCGGTCTTGGGACTCGGGGAAGTTGCGATTCTGTCAAAGGACCCTCTGCCCAAAAATGTTCATTCTGTACGTTCTACAAAGATCGTCGAGTGCGATGCAGAGCTTGATCCTGCACTTAATTGGATGATAAAGAGTTGGGGGCGGAAAGGCTGGCCGTCAGACCTTTTGATCGCCATGGCAGATCTGCCACTTCTTAGAGAGAGGGACTTAGAAGAGCTGGTCGGCACAAGAGGTGATGTGGTAATCTCTCCAGGGAGGGGGGGTGGCACGAACCTAATACTGATCAGAAACCCCCGATTCAGAGTCAGTTACTACGGTTTGAGCTTTCTCAAACATCTCAAGATCGCTCGGGATTTGGAGCTTGAGCCTTGTGTATACGAGTCTTATCGATGTGGTTGCGACATTGACGAACCTTCAGATCTGGTAGAGGCCTTGATTCATGGCGAGGGGAGAACTCCTAAGTTGTTGAGAGAGATGGGATTTGATCTCAACGGCGAGGGAGAAAAGTTAAGGGTCAAATGTCTCCGCGAGACTCGATGAAGCAAAACCTGCCCATATAATCGATCGTTATAATTCTTCTTTGTGACTGACTAGCCGTGGCGCTAAGTCGCGCCCTTGGTTCTACAAAATCGGCCTCACAGCTACTTGAGATATGTGCATATAATCAGTACACAGTCACCCGCCTAACTCCATTTACATCCATCAACAATCGGACCAGATCTCCAGGGATCTTTCCCCCAGTGATTATGGTCAATTTCGGCTGCTCAACGAAGAAGGGGTCGTCTGAAACTGCTTGCCTTATGGAGAGGCCATATTCAGCTACAGCGCTGGCCACTTCACCCAAAAGACCAGTCTGAGCGGCGTCTACAGGAGTTATCTCGATCACGCCCAAGCCCAATACAGGTGCTACCTCTGCAAGGAAAGGCATTGAACGGATGTTTTTGAATATATTCCACAATTGATCATCATCTCGGATGGCTATAGCAGTGGTGTCCACCACTCGACGATCCACGTCCAGATCTTTGGCGATCTGTGCGTGAGGGATTTCGATGTTCCCCGAGACTACCCTGCCCCGATCATTTATCTGAAAACCCCTCTCCAGGATCAGCCTGACCACTTTCTCCTGGGCCGGATAACGTTTGAATTTAGCCAGAATCTCCTGCCACATGGTATCCCTGTCTATCGTTGTACTAAATTGTACAAAAGCTCTTTCCTCTGGACAG
>CAZXBV010000109.1:0-5389 GCA_964639155.1 uncultured Methanotrichaceae archaeon | reverse complement strand
CCCCGTCGAAACCTATTTAGATCACTTCACTACTTGAGGTGGCGATACTATGATTGGCGTCTTAGGGTTGGAAGACGGTACCAAAGTGGAAGGAGTGGGTTTCGGAGCACCCGGCGTCGTCTCCGGCGAACTGGTTTTCGTAACGGTCATGTCGGGTTACGAAGAGGCGCTCACCGATCCTTCTTATAAGGGACAGCTTTTGATGTTTACATATCCTCTCATGGGAAACTATGGCGTAAGCGGCGACCTTTTTCAGTCAGATCACATCCACACCACTGCGATGGTCTGCAAAGAGGTCTGGGATAGACCCCACCATCACCGCGCCACAAGAACCCTCGATCAATTCCTGAACGACGAGGGGATTCCAGGAATACACGGCCTAGACACTAGAATGCTCACCATCAAGATCAGAACTAAAGGAGCGATGAAAGCGGCTCTTGCAGTCGGTGAAGCCTCTGAGGTGAATAGCCTGGACGTTGTGGAGATGGCAAGAGAACAGCCTGACATCTCTTCTCTAAACCTCATAAACAGCGTCACCTGCAAAGAGCCTTACAGGATTCCCGGAGACGGCCCAACCGTTGTGGTCGTGGATCTCGGGATCAAGAGGAACATCTTAAATTCACTTTCTAGATACGGCTTTGACGTAAGGGTGGTGCCAGCAGATACCAAGATATCTCAGATTGAAAAATACGAACCCGAGGCGATATTCCTGTCTAACGGTCCAGGAGACCCCGAATGCGCCACCAACGCAATAGACGTGGTGAAACATTTCGCAGGCGAAGTCCCCTTGTTTGGAATCTGTCTAGGCCTTCAGGTGATCGCCCTTGCCTTGTGCGTTGAAACCTACAAGCTCAAGTTCGGCCACCACGGCGGAAACCAGCCAGTAAAAGACCTGGCAAGCGGAATCGTCTACATCACATCCCAGAACCACAACTTCGCAGTGGTCCCAGAATCGGTCGAAGGAACCAGCCTTAAGATAACGCAAGTAAACGCCAACGACGGAACCGTGGAGGGCATAAAGAGCAACTATCTAGACATCATGGCGGTCCAGTACCATCCAGAAGCTTGTCCTGGCCCCCTCTGTACCAGAGAGACGTTCTTTAGCACCGTTCAAAAGACGCTTGCAAAGAAGAGGTGATCTAGCGTTGCCAAAAAGACCTGACATAAAGAAGGTTATGCTCATCGGATCCGGTCCAATCCAGATTGGCCAGGCAGCCGAATTCGATTTTTCGGGATCTCAAGCCTGTAAATCCCTACGAGAAGAAGGAATCGAAGTCGTCCTGGTCAATTCCAACCCCGCCACCATCATGACTGACCCAGAGATGGCCGACATAATCTACATCGAACCCCTGGTCCCAGAAGTCGTCGCCAAGATCATCGAAAAAGAGAGGCCTGACGGCATCATCGCAGGGATAGGCGGCCAGACCGGCCTAAACATTACGAGCGAACTTGCTGAGATGGACGTCTTCAACAAATTCGGCGTCGAGGTTATGGGAACCTCGGTCAATGCGATCCAGGAGACTGAAGACAGAGACCTCTTCAAGAAAGCGATGGAACGGATCGGCGAGCCCGTCCCAAGGAGCAAAGCCGTAAACTCGATCGAAGAGGCAAGAGAGGTCATGGAAGAAATCGGCCTTCCATTGATCATACGGCCCGCTTACACTCTTGGCGGAAGCGGCGGGGGCGTTGGCCGGACCGAGGAAGATTTCTTCAGAATCGTGGAGATGGGCCTGAAAAGGTCGAGGATACACCAAGTCCTGCTCGAAGAGAGCGTCGAGGGCTGGAAAGAGCTAGAGTACGAGGTGATGCGTGACGCAAACGACACCTGCATCACCATATGCAACATGGAAAACATGGACGCCATGGGAATCCACACCGGCGAATCCATAGTCGTCACGCCAATCCAGACGCTCTCAGACCAAGAAGTCCAGGTCTTGAGGACAGCTGCCATAAACATAATCCGGGCGCTCAAGATCGAGGGCGGATGTAACATCCAGTTCGCAGCCAAAGACGGCGAGTATCGGATCATCGAGGTCAACCCGAGGGTTTCGAGAAGCTCTGCGCTCGCCTCTAAAGCTACAGGCTATCCCATAGCGAGGGTGACCGCGAAGATCGCCATCGGAATGACTCTCGACGAGATCAAAAACGACGTTACCGGCGAGACTCCTGCATCTTTCGAACCGGTGGTAGACTACGTCGTGATGAAGATCCCGCGCTGGCCTTTCGACAAGTTCGTCAAGGCCGACAAGACTCTGACAACGGCCATGAAATCCACTGGAGAAGTCATGTCCATCGGCCGCAACTACGAAGAGGCCTTGATGAAAGCGGTTAGATCTCTGGACATCGAGATGGACTTTGGCTACGAGGGCAAGTACACCACCTGGACCGATGACGACGTGAGACATCTCCTAAAAGTCCCCACAGACGAGCGGCTCTTTGCCATCTACCAAGCGCTCAGGCGCGGCTTTTCCGTGGACGAAATAACTGAACTCACCTTGATTGATCCTTACTTCATCATGAGGATAGGGAACATAATCGAGATGGAAGACGTGGTCAAAGAGAACTTCTCGGCAAAGACCCTCAAGAAAGCCAAGAAGATGGGCTTTACCGACGAGCGGATCGCAAAGCTGGTCGGAAAGACCAGAATAGAGATCACCGACATGAGGCTTGCAGAAGGGATCACTGCCACCTACAAGATGGTGGACACGTGCTCAGCCGAGTTTGCGGCCAAGACCCCTTACTACTACTCCACTTACGAAGACGAATGCGAGCTTGAGCCTACCGATAACAAGAAAGTCCTAATCATAGGGTCTGGCCCCATCCGGATCGGTCAGGGAATCGAGTTCGATTACTCGACGGTCCATGCAGTTTTAGCTCTGAGGGAACTGGGCCAGGAAGCTCACATCGTCAACAACAATCCTGAAACGGTCTCCACCGATTACGATACCTCTGACAAACTTTTCTTTGAGCCTCTGACTTTGGAAGACGTGATGAACATCATCGAGAAGGAACGGTACTACGGCGTCATGGTCCAGTTTGGTGGCCAGACTGCGGTGAACCTTGCAGATCCTCTCGAAAAAGAGATCGCTCGCCGTGGCTTTGATACCAAGATCTTGGGAACCAGTCCCGAGAACATCGACATGGCAGAAGACAGAGAGCGGTTCAACATGGCACTCAGGGAAATGGGGATACCCCAGCCCGAGGCCGGATACGCCACGTCCCCAGATCAGGCCAAGGCCGAAGCCAAGAGGATTGGCTACCCCGTCCTTGTGAGACCCAGCTACGTTCTCGGCGGAAGGGCGATGGAGATCGTCTACGACGAAAAAGAGCTGGAAGTCTACATGAGGGAAGCTGTGAGGGTCTCTCCAGAACATCCTATCCTGATCGACGACTTCCTCCAAGACGCGATCGAGATCGATGTGGACGCGGTATCCGATGGCAAAGATGTCCTCATAGGGGCCATAATGGAACACATCGAAGAGGCGGGAATCCATTCTGGCGATAGCGCTTGCGTCATCCCGCCCCAGACTTTGTCGCCTGAAGTCATGGACACCGTCCGTGACTACGTCAGGAAGATCGCTTTTGCACTAGACGTCAAAGGCATCCTGAACATCCAGATGGCCTACAAGGACGGCGAGGTCTACGTCTTAGAGGCAAACCCAAGGTCTAGCAGGACGATACCGTTCGTATCAAAGACTGTGGGACTGCCACTTGCCAAGATCGCAGCAGGCGTGATGGCCGAGTCCACCTTAGAAGAGCTTGGGTATACCAAAGAGCCAAAGATTCCTTATGTCTCAGTCAAGGAAGTTCTCCTTCCATTCGACAAGCTCCCTGGTGCAGATAGCCTTCTCGGACCCGAAATGCGATCCACTGGCGAAGTGATGGGGATAGATTATGTTCCAGGACTTGCCTTCTTCAAGGCCGAGCTGAGCGCCGATAACGCCCTTCCAATGGACGGGATCGTCTTCATATCTGTAAGAGATGAGGACAAAGATGAGATCGGCGAAGTTGCAAAGAAGCTCTCAGACACGGGCCTCAAGATCATCGCCACCCAAGGAACTGCAGACTTCCTCAACGCCAAGGGAATTCCCGTAGAGAAGATCAAGAAAATCTATCATGGCAGTCCCAACGTTTTGGACTACATGAAGCGCGAAGAGGTCAATCTCATAATAAACACCCCCACCACCAAGCAATCTGTGAAAGACGGTTTCCAGATCAGGCGAAGCGCAGTGGATTATCACGTCCCCTACATAACCACGGTCCAGGCCGCAAGAGCCGCGACTCAGGCCATTGAGATCGCAAAGAAGGGCGAAATCACCATAAAGGCGCTCAAAGAGTACCATCGGGATATAAAAGTATAGCGTTTAACGATACCGTCGGGACAAGTCTTAGACTCGTTAAGAGTTTGAGATTTGGTCGACTCTTATCGTTAAGCATTATTCTGGTAAGGGCCGATTAGTTTGAGATTTGACCTATTCGTATCGTTAAGCATGAATCTTTCGAGAACCAATTAGCTTCATCGAATTGGTTTTCGGCTATAATTGTTTCTTGGTTGTAGGCGCGTTTGAGTCTGCCGTAATGGTTCTTTTCTCGCACTCCAACCGAAGAGTTTATCTTTGAAAAGCTCGATGGGGGCACCTGTAAGGTGTGGGCTCGTGGTCTAGCTGGTTATGACATCGCCTTGACATGGCGGGGATCATGCGTTCGAATCGCATCGAGCCCACCAATCTGTGCCCAGGTAGCTCAGTCCGGGAGAGCGCCAGACTGAAGATCTGGATGTCCCCGGTTCGAATCCGGGTCTGGGCACCATTTTCTCAACTTCGGACATCTCGATTTTCGGTGGTTTGATTCATTTCCGTATTGTTCTTCTGCATTGAATACAATCTCGCAATTATTTTTCGATCGATGATATCAAAAAGTTTAAAACTGATTGGTGGCTCATATAATGCAGTGGTTAAATATGAGCGATGTTGAATCGTTGCTGAAGGCGGCAATCCTTGAGATGGAGAAGCTTTTGACGAGCAAGACCGTAATCGGCGATCCCATAACTGCGAATGAAAAGACCGTCATCCCTCTATTGAGCGTAGGTGCAGGGTTTGGTGCAGGTGCCGGACCTGGAAAGGACGGAAAGGATGCAGGTGGCGGTGCAGGTGGTGGATTTAGGATCAAGCCAGTGGCCGTGATCGTGATAGAGAAAGACGAGGTGAGAGTGGCCCCGATCAGAGACGGAAGGACCTCAGTGATCGAGAGCGTGGTGGAAAAGATTCCTTCACTGATCAAAAGCGAGATCGAGGATAGGGAAAAAGGAAAAGAGGCGAAAAAAGAGCGCAAATCAAAAGAAAAAGGGAAGGTAATTGACGTAGTTTGAAGGTATTCATGCCTATTTCCA
>CAZXBV010000108.1:0-5403 GCA_964639155.1 uncultured Methanotrichaceae archaeon | reverse complement strand
TTGCCTTTGGAGGAGGGCTACGAGCTCAGGATCAAAGAGATCGACCTGGACGGAAACAAGGTCTGGTTCTCTCTTGCCCAAGACGGTGACGAAGTCGACAGCAAGGTTATAACGCCAGGAGACGTGGGCGATTCGACCTATAAGTACGAAGTCGACCTTAGCGGGGAAGACTTGCCACTGGTCATGGCTCATGTATCGAACGTCTTTGCAGGGGCAGAGACGAGCCTGGTAACCATAGATGGGCTCTTTCAGATATCAGACTCCAGCACCTCAGTTGAAGCAGACGATAAGTACGGAGAGATGGAGGTCGATACCGTTTCTAGCAGTGGTATCACCATGAAAAACGAAAACTCCATCACACTTAGAAAGGGTAAGTCCACCCCACTCATGGGCGACGTTAGCTTCCTGGTTGCAGATAACAATACCATCAGGTTTGCACCTTTCGTCAAGAGGACTGGAAGCTATGAGATCCGAGGGACCGTGGTGGATCTGGGTGATGTGGATGATTTCACATGGACTCCTTACAACTTCGAGGGTTTCTACTACGATATCGATGAAGATGTGGGCACAGAACGGCTCAAAGCCATTTTCACCGGAGACAAGATCGACGATGGCGACCTGGAATACGAGACTAATCCTCAGACCGTGGATTTCGAGTACTCTCGCTGGGGAAGTTATGATGTCATCGGATTCCTGGCTGAAAAGTACTTTGCAGGATACACTGACGATACCGACTTCACAGACGAGTTCAGCGTCATAGCCGAAGAAGAGCTTCGAAAAGTTCTGATGGATGATGATGAGGAATACACCGTAAGAAGCGGTGCCACATTCCCGCTGGAAGAAGGTTACGAGCTCAGGATCAAAGAAGTCGACCTGGACGGTAACAAAGTCTTCTTGTCGATCACCAAAGATGGTGATGAGATTGACAACAAAGTGGTAGAACCAGGAAGCACGGTCAAGAGTTCCACCTTCGCCTACGAAGAGGAGATTGGAAGCGAGAACGTTCCAATCATTGCGGTTCACATCCAGAGCGTCTTTAGAGGTCGTGAAGAAGATCTGGCCACCATAGATGGGATTTTCCAGGTATCTGACGAGCCTGCCGTAATCGAGGAAGGCGAACGATATGGCAAGATGGAGATCGAAAGCGTCACTGACGATGGGATCACCATGGAAAACGGTGACTCGATCAGCCTTGGCAAGGGTAAGTCGATAACTGTGATGGAGAACCTGAAGTTCAAGGTATCCGACAGCGATCGAAAGCTTGTGGCCCCAGTCGTGGAGGTTAAGGGCGAGCTTAAGCCCATGACTCTAGAAATCCCTGAAGCAACAGTCGGCAGCCAGGTCAACATAAAGGTGACCTCAAAGGGCAAGCCAGTCAGCAACTCTCGAATATCCATAGACGAAGATGATTTGGGCGCTACCGACGGAGATGGGATCTTCATATACTTCCCTGCGAATCCAGGCGCCTTCGATGTAGGCGCGAAAAAGCAGGATTATACCGACGCCAAGAGCATCATTGTTGTAAAAGAGATCAAAGAAGAAAGAGAGTTGGCGGTCAGCGCGCCATCTGAGGTTCTGAAGGGCGAAAGTTTCGTTATCAAGGTCACCATCGGAAAGGACCAGAGGTCCGTTGAGGACGCTTCTGTCTTCTTCGGCGAAACCGAGATCGGGACGTCCAACAGCCAAGGTACCGTCTCCTATGAAGCCGAATCTGTGGGCGGTTACATAATCAGAGCTGCCAAGAAGGGCTTGGAGGACGGCACCAGGAGCATAGTGGTATTGACTCCAGTCAAGACGACCAACATCGCGATGGACGAGGTCGCAAAGACGGGAAAGACCATCGATATCAAGGTCGACTTGGTGAACTCGGGCACCGTGAGCGATACCAAACCTGTAGAGCTCAAGGTCAACGGAGCTTCTGTCGAGACGAGGGACGTTGTGGTCGAGCCTGGTGAGACCAGAACTGAGACTTTCGAGTACATAGTGCCAGAAGAACCTGGAACTTACACTGTGGAGGTTGATGGAGTCCAGAGGACCTTGACCGTAGAGGAAAAGAGCAACACCGGCATGATAGTAGCGATTCTGATTCTGATCTTTGCCATAGGCGCTGCCGCTTATCTCTACATGACAGGTAGAATTCCAATAAAGCGTTGAGGCTTATTTAGCCTCTTTTTCTTACTTTTTTGTATTTATTTCAAATCAGTACAATGCTATATTTTCGAGTTTGGTATCTCGCGAATAGTACGATGCCAAAAACCGTTTTTAGGAAGTTTGATCAAGAATCCGCAAGTTTGGGATGGCATGTTTTGAAAACAGCTCATCGATAACTGCAGAAATTGGGCTCGAATTCAATATCGACCTTCCGATCGTGGCATCTACAGAGATAAATTATTAATCATATCGAAGACAGAATTGTTTCAATAGTTCGATGGGGGCGATTCTTATGGCCATGGAACATGTGAAAGGAGAAGACAGGGGAAATGTGGTATTGTACGCCCTGAGCACCTGCGTTTGGTGCAAGAAGACCAAGGAGCTGTTGAAGAATCTGGGCGTAGATTACAGTTACGTTTACGTCGATCTCTTGAAAGGAAAGGCGAGGGAAGACACTGTAGAAGAGGTAAAACGTCACAACGTCAAATGCACGTTTCCAACAGTGATAATTAATAATGAAAAATGTATTGTAGGTTATAAAGAGACTGAGCTCAAGGAGGCGCTCAGCCGATGAACCAAGAACAAGAGCCAGAGGTTCGAGAGGTTCAAGAGTTTCGTCGACTTCTAGATAATGAGGCTGAAGATTTCGGCTACCACCTGAACCCAGACGTCGACTTCACCGAGGACCTGGCAAGGGGCCTCATCGTAAACGAAAGGAGGTACGGATATAGGTCCTGTCCTTGCAGGCTTGCTTCAGGCGAAGAGGAAGAAGATCAGGATATCGTATGCCCTTGCGATTACAGAGACCCGGATCTAGAGGAGTTCGGTGCTTGCTACTGCGCCCTTTACGTCTCTGAAGATGTCCTGAAAGGGAAAAAGGAACTGGGGCCAGTTCCTGAAAGGAGGCCATCTTTAGATGAAAGGGCAAAAAAGAGGGACACTTTGGCCGGATCCGACATTTCTGCTACACCTTCTGCTGAGTTATCTCATCCGGTCTGGAGGTGCAAGGTCTGCGGATACCTCTGTGCAAGAGATGAACCACCTGGGATTTGCCCCATATGCAAGGCCAAAAGAGATCGATTTGAACGGTTCATATAATTTCATCTGGGTTCGTTTTGTTTCATCCAGAGGGATCTCTTTTGGAGGAAAACAAGGCAGAGAAGAAAACGGCCGAGATGAAGATCTCGGGGATGATCTGTGCGTCCTGCTCTGCCACCATCGAGAACGCGCTTCGCGGAATCGATGGCATATCTCAGGCCAACGTCAACCTGGGCACCGAGACTGCATCTATCGAATACAACCCCGTCAAAACGAAGCTGACTGACCTAGAATTGGCCGTAGAGGATGCAGGCTACGGCGTCTTGAAAGAAAGGGTCGCCCTGAAAGTGGGTAGGGATGGTCTGCGCAACCTGCGTTTCCACGGTAGAAGACGCCCTTCGCGACTTGGAAGGCGTATCTGATGTCAACGTCAACCCGTGTTGAGGGAAAATTGAAGGAACGTTAAAGGAGTGCCGCTGGACGAAAGTTGAAGG
Source organism: uncultured Methanotrichaceae archaeon (assembly GCA_964639155.1). Lineage (GTDB taxonomy): Archaea > Halobacteriota > Methanosarcinia > Methanotrichales > Methanotrichaceae > CAYWZG01. The sequence goes on along the minus strand of CAZXBV010000108.1, from coordinate 1,720 downwards.
GAAAAAAGCTGAATGGGTGGTGAAAACGTTTGGAGATAGATCCCGTTTGTAAGATGGAAGTGGACGAGAAGACCGTTCAGTTCAAGACGGAGTACCAAGGCAAAATCTACTATTTTTGTGCACCTGGATGCAAGAAGGCCTTTGAGAAGGAGCCTGAAAAGTATCTGAACGAATGATAATATATATTTTCAATTTTTAGGTGATAAGATGAAGGAATACGATCTCATCGTGGTGGGTTCGGGTGCGGGGATGAACGTTGCCTGGAGGGGTGTGAGTCATGGGATGAAGGTGGCTTTGGTCGATCACGGGCCGATAGGTGGAACCTGTCCCAACAACGGTTGCATCCCCTCGAAGATGTTGATATATCCAGCCGACATCGTGAGAACCATTGAAGAGGCTTCTGCCATCGGAGTTGAGGCACATCTGGATAAGGTAGATTTTTCCTCGATCATGGGCCGGATGCGCGCCCTCGTTGACAAGGGCCAAACTCAGATGGAGAAGGGCGCAAAAAGCAACGAGAACCTGGTCTGGTACGAAGCGACCGGCGAGTTCGTGGGCGATTATCAGATCAAGGCGAAAGGGGAGGTCATAACAGCTCCAAAGATCGTGATCGGTTCTGGATCTCGGCCGATGGTCCCACCGATACCCGGCCTTGAAGAGGCCGGGTACCTTGACAACGTCTCCCTTCTCGACCTGAAAGAGCCCCCAAAGAGCCTGATCATAATGGGTGGCGGTTACATCGCCTGCGAGTACGGCCATTTCTTCTCGGCAATGGGAACCCGGGTCACCATCCTTGGAAGGAATCCAAGGCTTTTGGCGAACGAAGAGCCCGAGATCTCAGATGCTGTCGAGAAGGGGCTTTCAAAGTACATCGACGTGAAGACCAATCACGAAGTCGTGAAGGTCGAGTGGGAAAGCGGAAACAAGGTGGTCTCTGCCGTGAACCGGATCACAAACAAGGTCGAAGAGTTCGCATCTGAGGAGGTCCTGGTGGCTCTTGGAAGACGGTCTAACGCCGACCTCTTAAAACCTGAAAAATCAGGGGTCAAAACCGATCCGCGTGGCTGGATCGTGGTGAACGAATTTTTGGAGACGTCAAAGCCCAACATATGGGCTTTAGGAGATGCCATAGGCAAGCACATGTTCAGGCACACGGCCAACAACGAGTCCGGGGTCGTCTGGACGAATATCTCTTCAGACGAGAAGGTGGAGATGGATTATCACGCAGTTCCTCATGCCGTATTCACTCATCCTCAGGTGGGTTCGGTCGGGATGACCGAAGAAGAAGCAAAGGCAATGGGGTATCGCATCCTGGTGGGCAGAGCCCAGTATACCGACGTTGCCAAGGGTTATGCCATGGCCGAAGAGGGCGGGCTCGTGAAGGTCGTGGTGAACCGGGAGGGCGGCCAGATTCTAGGTTGTCACATCGCCGGATCAGAAGCTTCGGATTTGGTACAGCAGGTGGTCTACCTCATGAACGCCGGAAATGGCGGTTACGTCCCAATGGCCAAAGCTCAGGTGATACATCCTGCCCTCAGCGAGGTTGTGATAAGGGCGTTTGCCAACTTGATCCCGCCAAAAGAGGACTTGGTAGGTTGAACGAACTTCTATTTTATTGATCGGTGGAAGGTGGTGTTGGAGTTGTTGGAGTTGTTGGAGTTGTTGGAGTTGTTGGGGTTGTTGTCGTGTGGTGTTGGAATGATTGGCAATTGTTTTGAAA
>CAZXBV010000107.1:0-5407 GCA_964639155.1 uncultured Methanotrichaceae archaeon | reverse complement strand
GGCGCGTGCCGTTCGTCTTGATCTGCTTTACCGGCACGATGAAAGGCGCCTCCGACTGAGTTCTCACCGCAACCTCGACGTTGTAGATCGCCTCGATGTTCTCGGGCGTCAGGACAGAGGCTGGATCTCCGACGGCCATAATCCTTCCTCTCTTCATCATTATTATGTTGTGAGAATACTTCGACGCTAGGTTGAGATCGTGAAGGGCGATGAGGGCTGTCATCCGCCTCTTTCTCACCAGATCGCTTACGATGTTCATCACGTCGAGCTGATGCCAGATGTCAAGGTTGCTGGTGGGCTCGTCAAGGAGCATCACCTTCGTCTCCTGGACGAGGGCCCTTGCGATCAAGACCTTCTGCTGCTGGCCCCCGCTCAATTCCCCAAAGCTGCTCATGGCAAGATCCTCGATCCCGAGGAGCCTCAAAACTTCCCAGACCTTATCTTCATCGTCGGAGCTGGAAAGCCAGCCGATATGAGGCCTCCTTCCCATCAGGACCGTGTCAAAAACGTTAGATGAGAACGATCGAGCCGAGCTTTGGGGAACGTAAGATAAGTTCCTTGCAATCTCCATCCTGTCCATCTTGTTCACATCCTTTCGATCGATCAGGATGCTCCCGCTCTTTGGCGAGATTATCCGATCGATGCACTTGATCAAGGTCGACTTGCCAGAACCGTTCGGCCCAACTATCGTCACGAGCTTTGAAGGGCCAATCTCAAAGCTTACGTCTTTGAGTATTGGCGAGCTGTTGTAACCAAATTCTATTCCCTTTGCCTGAAGCTGGATCATCATGCCCAAAACTCCTTCCTTCTCCCTTTCAACATTAGATACATGAAGAACGGAACCCCGATCACCGAGGTCATTATCCCGGTCGGTATCACCGTCGGCGCAATCACGTTCATGGCAACTCCGTCTGCAGCGATCAGAACCACGGCCCCCAGGATTCCAGACGCCGGAATCAAGAACCTGTGATCCCCGCCGAGGATCATCCTTGCCATGTGAGGCGCAACAAGCCCGATAAAAGAGATCGTCCCAGTAAAACAGACGACAGTTGCGACAACGAGGCTCGACACCAACATTATGAATATTCTTACGTGCTCTGCATTGACGCCGATGCTCTTTGCGGTATCGTCGCCCGCGGTCATTATGTTCAGATCCCAGGCCTTCAGCATCAAAAGAGGTATGCAGATCCCAAAGACGGCGAGTATCAGGGGAATCTTGCTCCAGGAAAAGGCTGCAAGATCTCCCATCCCCCACGAAGTCATGAGCCGGAGCTGCTCGTCATCGGCGAAATACTTGAAAAGCTGGCTCATGGCGCTGAAGAAATAGTTAACTGCAATTCCTGCAAGGATCAGGGTCTCGGAGGTTGCGCCTTTGATTGCCGCAAGCCCTATGATGAAGCCAGAGCAAAGAAGGGCGAAGAGAAAGGCGTTACCTACGAGAAGGTACGGGCCGCCAACGATCGAGATCCCGATGACCGCCGCAAGCGAGACGCCAAACTGGGCCCCAGCTGAGATTCCAAGGGTGAAAGGGCTAGCAAGCGGGTTTTTCAAGACAGCCTGCATGACGCATCCGCATATCCCAAGGCCAAAACCGGCGAGGATCCCGCCCATTATCCTTGGAAACCTTATGTTCCAGACGACCCGGCTTGTCAGAGGTTCCACCTCGAAGTAGCCGGGATAGAGCCTGTCGATGAGGGCCCGATAGGCCTCGGCAACGGAGATGTCGAGGGGCCCGAGCGTTATGATCACCCCAGTGAGGATGATTATGAAAGCGATGATCACCACCATGAATAGGTGCCTTGCGAATACAAACGAGTCGTGCGCCTCTTGCATCCGGCTCCTCTTTCCGGCCCGGGTCGAGATTTGCCTCACCGTCTTTGCCATGTCCACCACCCGAACTTATCTCTCGACCACGGCCCTCGCAAGCCCTGCGGTCGCACAGATCTCTTCTGCCGAGCGCTTTGGAACATCTGAGCCGGTCGAGACGATGATGAGGTTCTTCTCCTTTGCAATCTCGGTGAGGGTCTGAAACTCTCTCAGCTTCAGGGCGCTTGGCTTTTCCTCGTACAAGGTAGCAGCATCGTTCATCCTCTGCGACGCCTGAAACTCGCCCTCTGCAAGGATAATCCTCGCCCTCTTCTCTCGCTCGGCCTCCGCCTGCCTTGCGATCGCTCTGAGCATATTCTCTGGCAAGGCCACGTCCCTCATGGTAGCGGTGATCACTTTGATACCCCAGGGATCGGTCATCTCGTCCAAGATCGTCTGGATCTCTTTGTTCATCTCGTCCCTGTCGGAAAGGATCGTGTCGAGCTCGTTTTGACCAAGGACGTCTCTTAAAGTCGTCTGGGCAAGAAGCGCCGTTGCAGCCTCGTAATCTTCCACTTCCACTATCGCCCTGGTCGAGCTTGTCACTTTGTAGTAGATGACAGCGTCAACGTCGACGCTGACGTTGTCGCTGCTTATGACGGTCTGTCTTGGAACGTCAAGCTCTCTAACCCTCAGATCCACCTTCACGATCCTGTCAACGATCGGTATTATCAAAAATAGGCCCGGGCCTTTTTCGCCGAGGAGCTTTCCGAACCGAAAGACGACAGCCCGCTCGTACTGCCTTGTGATCTTCAATGATGAAAATAATATCAGGCCGATGGCGAGAAAGCCAGCCAGCAGCCAAAGGTCTAATGCCACGTTTCAGCCCTCCGGGAAATTTCGTCTGTTAGAACGTCTTGGGTTTTCAAACATCATCACGAACTTTCCGATTTGGGCCACCATATCATGGCGCTTTTCGTCTTTCGCCTGGAGATGAATCCTTCGCCATCACCATCATCACCACCATCATCGACTTCGAGATTTTTGGCAAGATACTCTCTCAAAAAGGGCTCGTTCTCTTCAGTGATGTTTCTCATCACCTTCCACCGCTCTACCGCCTCATCGAGGCTCTCGTAGCGCTGCACGTGCTCTGCGTCCCTAATCTCGACGTTTGCGTAGATCCCCATGTCGTGCAAGATGTTGTAGAGGAGCATGTAATCAGACCGCCAGCCACCACCTCGCCTCGGCGACCTATCGTAAACCCGCTCCCAAAGTTCTTCTTCGAGGTCGTCGAAGAACCACTTGCCAGCAGATGTGAAGAGGTAGACTCCCTTCTTCGCCGCCGCATCCATCTTCGCAATAGCCTCCTGAAGATCGAACATCCCAAGAGAATGGGAAGCTATGACGATGTCGTGAGGCTCAATATCAACACCGAGCTCGACATCCTCCCACCTTTTTTGAATGTACTGAAAGTTAGTGAGGCCCTCTTCGGCCATGTTCTCTTCAAGACAGTCGAGCATTCCCCTCGACTGATCCACCGCAGTTACTGATCTTACTTTCTTGGCGATCGGAACCGATAGGCGGCCGGTGCCTGCGCCAACGTCCAGGACGGTATAATCGGGGTCGAGCTGCAAGCTTGCCACCTGCGTTTCGGTCCGCTCGCTTTTCCCCTTCGTTGATCTGTTGAACTCTTTTGCCCTTCCATCCCAAAATTCTCCGGGGTTTTTGTGCCCTCGTCTTCCGCGCCCCTCAGACATCATCGCCTTTCGAAGCTCGTTCCAGTTTATCAAGCCAGCCAATTCTACATCTCCATAATAATTAATAACATTGAGGGACGAACGTTAGACGTCCCTCACACAAAATTTGGATCTATTGTGAGTCAAATGACTCCAACGGCCATACCAAGTAGTCTGCGTACTCTGAAAAGACGCCGTCAACCCCAAGAAACGCGTTCATGATCTTGTTGCCTTCTTCTTCCAGATCCAGATCTTCGAACTCTTCTGGGTGGAGCACTTTGGCCATGTAGACCATGTTCAGCAAGCTTCTGTCAATCGGCATGCCCCTGCAGTACGGATAGAAACAGTTGTAGACGTTGCCGTTTTGGACTGCCTCTATCGATTCGAGATCGGGGGCGGAACTCAAGATCTCAATCGTCTCCACGTCGTCTGCCGAGATGATGTACTCGGGGTCCCAGGCGATTATCTGCTCAATTCCGACGTTGATGGCACTGCCTTCAAAATCGGTCAATCCGCATTCTGCAGCCACGTTTCTTCCGCCTGCAACCTTTAGCGGCTCATAGAAAGTCACTGTACGCGTAAAGTCGCGCCCTTCTTTTGGATCGTAAAATCCCTTGGAACTTCCACGTGGCGCAAAATAGACAGTGGGCTTCTCGCTTTCGTCCAAATTTTCCGTGACAGATCTCACCATCTCGACCTCGGAGTCGATGAAGTCGATCAGATCTTCGGCTTCGTCTTCTCTATCCAGAACTTCGCCTATGAGCTCGATCTGACCTGAGACAGTCTCAAAATCAAAGTCGGTTCCGACGCATACTACGGGAGAGCCCACCTTCTCTTGCATTTCATCGGCCCGATCAGACCAGAACATCGTTTCGAATATGACGTCGGGCGCTAGGGATGCCATCAGCTCGTAATTTACAGTATACCGGGTGCTCGTTTCGGGAATATCTGCAAGCTCGCCGCCGCAGACGTTCTCCCAGCAGCTCGGACAGATCTCTTCGCTCCCATTTTTGGGGCAGACGCAGCTTCCGATCGTGGCCTCGTCGGTTCCAACGATCTTGTCGCCATCGCCCAAAGCGATGATCGTTCTGGAGTTGTCAGGGTTGGTGGTGATGACCCGCTCTATTGGCCCTTCGATCGTCACAACTCTTCCGGCCATATCCATAATCGTTTTTGGGTAACCCTCATCAGCAAAAGCAGGCGATGTCGCCATCAGAACCGTTGATGCGAAAAGCAACACCGTCAAAGACAACGACAACGACAAATTCCATCTCATTTTAGTCCCTCCCATCTCGATTTCACCATCAAAAAAATCCCAAAATTTACTGAGCGTTCAGGTACTCCCTTGGCCAGACCAGATAGTCAGCGTACTCGGTGAAGACGCCGTCAACTCCAAGAAACGCCTCGAAGATCTCGTTGCCTTCTTCTTCCAGGTCCAGATCCTCGAACTCATCGGGATGGAGGAGCTTTGCCATGTAGATCATGTTGAAGAGACTTCGGTCTGGAGGTCTGCCCCTGCAGTGAGGATAGAAACAGTTGTAGACGTTTCCGTTCTGTACAGCGGCTATCGATTGCAGGTCAGGAGACGTCAATACGAAATCGACGGCGCCTTTGTTATCGGCACTGCTACAAGAAACGAAGATGTAATCAGGGTCCCAGGCGATAATCTGTTCGATCCCGACGTTTATGGTCGTTCCCTCACACCCTTCTGCCACGTTGATTCCGCCAGCAACTTCGATGGGTTGATAATCGGTCTGGGTGCGGGTGAAGTCGCGTCCTTCCTTCGGATCGTAGAACCCCTTATAAGCGCCCCGCGGAGCGAAGTAGACCTTCGGCTTTTCATCCTCGTCCAAATTGTCGGTGAC
>CAZXBV010000106.1:0-5443 GCA_964639155.1 uncultured Methanotrichaceae archaeon | reverse complement strand
CCACCTTACTCGATGTTGATCTTCGTTTTGGTGGTGACCTCTACCTTTGGCATCTCGATCTTCAACACCCCGTTTTCCAGCGATGCCTTCGCCTCTTCAGATTTGATCTGGGCAGGTAGCTTCAAGAACCGCTCGAACTTGGTATAGGTCCTCTCTTTCTTGTAGTAATCCTCTTCTTTCGCCTCTTTTTCGGCCTTCATCTCCGCCTTGACCTCAAGAGTTTCCTCTGTAACTGATATGTCGATATCGCCCTTATCCATCCCAGGAAGGTCCATGGTCACTATGACCTGATCATCTGTCTCCTTGACATCTGCAAGAGGCGCCGTGATGCCCTTGGAAACCTTTGGCGCGTCCTCCATGAAATCTTCCATCATCCGGTTCATCTTCTCCTGGAACCGCTTGACTTCGGGCATGTACTTTGTCTCGAAATCTGAGATGCCCATATCTTCCATCAGCTTGTTCATGCGCTTTTGGAGGCGGTTGACGTCATCTATCGGAACTAATCCAGTCACATTATCACCCGCTACTATATGGACACTACCCGCTTAAATTTCTTACTATAAATAAGCCTGCTGAATCTCGACAACTTCGCGACTGTCTTTCGCTGCAGCGTACTCTTCGAGCGGCTCTTTGTTCAGCTCAAGGAACGTGTGACCCCAGGAAAACTTGCTCAAAATCTCCTCGGCTTGTTCCCTCTCGCCTAAAATGATCAAGGTGGCTGCAAAGGCCTCGACTGTGGAAAGTTTAAAGGGCTTGCCGAAATTTACGGGATTTGCGGCGACAAGGTACGGCAAAGCCCTCTGTTTTGTGTGAAGCTTTGCAAAGATCTCTTCCGCATGTGCCCAAGAACAATCTAAGGCGGCAATCCCCTTTCCTACGCTCTTGTCCTCTGGCGAGAGCGCTTTTTCTGAAAAGGGGCTGAGGACCAGGTATCCATGCAGATGGTTCCACCTTTTGGTGGAACTTGCAAGCTTGAACCGGACCAGCTTCTTTCCGCTACACTTCTTGGGATTGCACTGGTTGGCCTGATATATGAGGAGCTTCATGAGATCAAAACTCTACCGATAATCCTATTAACGTTGTTGGGCTTGACCCCCTACAAGTTCCTTAGATGAAAAAAAGAACTTCAGGAGCCACCCTGATGAGCGAGATCTCCAAAGAGTACAATTTCAAACAGGTTGAAGAGAAGTGGGCGGATCACTGGGACGAATCCGTTTACTATTTCGATTGGAATTCAAATAAGACCCAGTACATCATAGATACCCCTCCACCTTATCCTACAGGAAATTTCCACATAGGCAACGCCCTCAACTGGTGCTACATCGATTTTGTGGCCAGATACAAGCGGATGCAAGGATATAACGTCATGTTTCCCCAAGGGTGGGACTGCCATGGCCTGCCCACCGAGGTCAAGGTTGAAGAGATTCACAACATAACTAAAAACGAGGTATCACGTGCCGAGTTCAGGCGTCTTTGTGAAGAGATGACAGTCAACAACATCGACAAGATGAGGGTGACGATGCGCAGGCTTGGCTTTTCCACCGACTGGTCTAACGAATACGTCACCATGCGTCCTTCGTACTACTCTAAGACCCAACATTCTTTTGTCAAAATGTACGAGAAGGGCATGATATATCGAGAAGACCATCCAGTCAATTGGTGCCCCAGATGCGGCACCGCCATCGCCTTTGCAGAAGTGGAATACGACTCTAGGACCACAACCCTCAATTACATGCGTTTTGGCTCAACCCTCGGCGATCTAGAGATTGCCACCACTCGTCCTGAGCTTTTGGCAGCGTGCGTTGCAGTGGTCGTCAACCCAGAAGACGAAAGGAACGAGAAGTATATAGGAACAAAAGTCCAAGTCCCCTTGTTCGATTATGAAGTGGAAGTCTTAGCCGATAAAGAGGTAGATCCTGATTTTGGTACTGGCGTTGTCATGATCTGTACCTTTGGCGATAAACAAGACGTTCGCTGGTGGGTCGATCACGACCTTCCGCTCCGCCAGGCCATCGATCGGGCCGGCAAAATGACAGAAATCGCAGGCAAATACGAGGGTCTATCCATACCCGAGTGCAAAGATGCGATCATCGAAGAGATGATGGGCCAAGATATCATCTACAAACAAGAACCGCTCGACCAAAACGTGGGACTTTGTTGGCGGTGCAAAACTCCAATCGAGATCCTCTCTGAAAGACAGTGGTTTGTCAAGATCAACCCTGACGAGATCATCAACACTTCTAACGAAATCGACTGGATACCTGAACACATGGAAGTTCGGCTCAAGAACTGGACAGGAACCATGGATTGGGATTGGTGCATATCTCGCCAGAGAATCTTTGCAACCCCGATACCTGTCTGGTACTGCAAAAGCTGTGGCGAGCCATTTGTTGCCAAAGAAGAATGGCTTCCTCTCGACCCCAACCAGAACTTGCCACCTGGACCCTGCCCCAACTGCGGTTCTGGCGAGTTCGATCCTGAAACCGACGTTCTGGACACCTGGATGGATAGCTCCATCTCGGTCTTGAACGTTACAGGATGGCTGAGCGACCATCCGCCCAAGTATCCAGCCCAGCTGAGACCCCAGGGTCACGACATAATCAGGACCTGGGCATTTTACACAATCCTCAGGACGAAGGCCCTGGTAGGCACAAAGCCCTGGGACTCGATCCTGGTCAACGGAATGGTGCTGGGCGAAGACGGCCACAAGATGAGCAAATCCCTAAACAACTTCATCGCACCCGAAGAAGTGGTCAAAAAGTACGGGGCAGATGCTTTCAGGCAGTGGGCTGCAATCGGCGGAAGTTCCGGAAGCGACGTCATGTTTCGATGGAAAGACGTCATATCTGGCGGAAGATTCCTCCAGAAACTCTGGAGCATGTACCGATTTGCCGCACCTCACGCCAAGAAATCTGACGCTTTGCCAAACCCAAACCAGGCAGACCTCTGGCTTTTGGGCGAGTTGGACAGCCTCATCAAGAAAGTTACCGACTCGATGGACCTGTTTCAGTTCGACGAGGCGTTCAGATCAATAAGGGTCTTTGCCTGGGAAGAGCTGGCTGATAACTATATCGAGCTTGTCAAGGCCCGGCTCTATGGTCCTGATGGTCCAGAAAAAGAGGCGGCTCAGGCGGTCATCTATGAAGCCATAGAGACGGTGGCAAGGCTTCTTGCGCCCTTTGTTCCTTTCATCTCCGAAGAGATATATCAAAACCTCACAGGAACGAGCATCCATACCGCATCCTGGCCTCAGCCTTTGGGAAAAACGCCTTCCAAGGAAGGCGACATGATAAAAGAAGTGGCTGCAGCGGTAAGGCGGTACAAGTCAGATCGCGGAATCGCCCTGAACGCGCCTTTGGCGAGAGTTGAGGTCTATACCGAGCTTGAGCTTGAAACTTCAGACCTGAAAGGCTCTACTAACTCATCTGTCGAGATCAGAAAGGGCAAACCACAGGTGGAGGCCAGAGCCGTCGAAGTCAAGCCTCAGATGAAACATATCGGACCTCTCTTCAAGGACAAGAGCAAAGATGTAATTGCGGCCCTCAATTCGATGGATCCAGAGGAAGTGGCCCGGGCAAAAGATGAAGGGAAGGTCCAGGTCATTCTGGACGGAGAAACGTTGGACCTATCTTCAGATACCGTCGAAGTCGTGACAGAACTGGTCTCCGAAGGCCAGGCAGTCAACATGGTATCTTTAGATGGAGCGACGATACTCATCAGAACCTGATCAGGACACAATCATGATCGAGGTCGAAGCAAAAGCGCAGTGTTCTCCTGAGATTGAAGAGAAAATCCTGGAGATGGGCGGAAAGTGGATCGGGGTGGAAAACCACCTCGACCAGTACTTCAACTCTCCTCAGCACGACTTTGCCAAGACTGACGAAGCCTTGAGGATCAGAATCAAAGAAGAGGGGACTCGTCTCACCTACAAAGGTCCAAAGCTCGACTCTGTGACCAAGTCCAGAAAAGAAGTGACTGTGAAGGTGGACGATCCCGGATCTTTAGAGGAAATCCTAAACTCGTTAGGGTTTTCTGTGGCGGCAGTCGTGAAGAAACGGCGGGTCAAGTACGCTCTTGAAGGGGCAACTCTCTGCTTAGACGACGTAAAAGGTCTTGGGACTTATCTTGAAGTGGAGCTTTCTGCAGACGATGACTGGGAAGATGCAAAAGACCAAGTTCTGGCCATCATGTCCAGGCTTGGCCTAAAAGAATCCATCAGGAAATCTTATCTGGAGCTGCTAGCCGAAAGGGGTGCAAAAGGGCTCTAAAGTTTGGTGCAAAACGATGTCTTCTGATACTTTATGGGAACGGGTGGCGCCCATCGCCGTGATGACGATCTTCGTCATGATCGTTCAGATCTTGTCTCTTGCCTTGATGCCTTCACTCTTCGCCTCCGAGGTCAGGGTCTTCGAAAACCCCGAGTCAGCTGCTAATCCTCTTGGCTACATCCTCTTAGTCTTGGGCTTTACGCTCTTTGTCCTTGTGGCGATAAAGAAGGGGAAAGGATGGATAGTCAGCGGCACCATTCTTTTGGCAGTGGTCATGAGCATCTATTATGTGCTCTATGCCTTCTTTGCACCGTCGATTGCCTTGATTCTATCCGTCGTCGTTTTGTTGCTACTTTGTCTGTATCCAGAATGGTACGTGATTGACCTTGTGGGGTTGTTGGTTTGCGCTGGAGTGAGCACCCTATTTGGGCTGAGCATGACAGTCTTTCCGACCCTTTTGCTATTGATGATTTTGGCAATTTACGATGGCATCTCGGTGTACAAGACTAAACATATGGTGACTTTAGCCGAGGGCGTGATGAACATAAGGGCGCCGTTGCTTTTCATAGTTCCAAGAAGGAGAAGTTACAGTTTCCGAAAGGAAGGGACTGGTGGGAACGATCGAGGTGCCTATTTCCTTGGCCTTGGCGATGCCATAATCCCAACGGTCCTTGTGATCTCTGCCAACTGGTCTTTGAACGCGCCCCTTTACGGCGTGGGCGGCTTGATGGTCAACGTTCCAGCCCTGGGGGCGATGTTGGGAACTTACCTTGGGTTCGTGGTCCTCTCAATGACGCCCAGAGAAAAACCTCAGGCGGGTTTGCCTTTCCTCAACGGCGGGGCAGTGCTCGGTTTCATCGTTGGATCTTTGATGGCTGGTGTCTCGATATTCTGAGGTTATCGACAACCTTTTTTTATATCCAGCAGTATTCCCTCAACCAGGAGGATCTAACGTGGATGATGACGCGCTTTTAGAAGAGTTCGTACCGTTCTGTCCCAGGTGCGGGACTGAGTGCGAATCCCGTGAGCTGAGGCGGCCCCTTGACACAAATGGCTGGAAGAAGGTTATAATCGAAACTATCTACTACTGTCCCAAATGTGATAACTACTGGGGCGAAGGACTGCTCGAAAAAGGATATGATTAAGTGCCAAAAAGGCCCGATCTCAAGTGTAAA
>CAZXBV010000105.1:0-5507 GCA_964639155.1 uncultured Methanotrichaceae archaeon | reverse complement strand
CCGAGCGCCCTTCTCCTCGCGCCGAAAGCTCAAAGCGCCTTCGAGACAAGGGGGGCTGGCGCCGATGGCGCTTGCCTGGCGGCGATATTCGGCACCGTTCGCACATCTTTTCTGGCCTTGGATCGAAGCGCCGACGACGGCGCAACTCTCATTAAGTCAAGACCCAGAGTCGATATCATGGATCAAGACGGTTTTGAACGCGGTGTTGCACAGCCTGAACCCGGCTATGATCAAGGTCCTTGCACCACCGACGACGACGGCGAAGTCTGTTACCTATCCGACTCGGGTCTGAGCCTACTGGTCAACATCGTGCGGATCAGCCAGCATTGGGGACGGCCCGCCTATTATGACGAGTTAAACGATGAGATGCAACGCGAAATCAGGCTGTGGTCACGGGCAGTATTGAGCGAAGACGACGAGATGGTTCGCCGCGTGAGGGACTGTTGCAAAGAGATGCTTGAGAGAGGCCGCTCTACAGACGATTTCGATTAAAGCTAAAGAGGTCCAGTTCCGGATCGCTCCGAAAGCTCAAAGCGCCTTCGAGACAAAGGGGGCCTGCACCAAAAGCGCTATCCTGCGGCGACATTCAGCACCACCCGCACGCTTCTCGGCCGCCGAGATCACTAGAAAATCAGATAGTGCCCCTTTTCTCCCCAGTTTTTTCTGATAGACATGCATGCCACCTTAGGCGATGTTAGAGGATTTCGATTATAGTGCTTAACGATACGGATAGGTCAGGTGCTTGAAGATTTGTCAGAGTGGCATCGCTAAACACTATAATCAGAAAAAACGCAACTTGCAGACCCGTGTAACTAACAGATCCAAAAAGAAGGAACTGACAACCCTCCATGATAGGAGGGGCGTCATCTCTTTTGAGTTTGGTCCCAGCTTTAGCTTCCGCCTATCAGGCTTATAACAGTATAGGCAAGAAGTGTGCCGATTATAAAGGTCACTGCAAAAGCAGGATAAACCAGTCCAGCAGGTGCTAGTTCAACCATATACTATCATCTCACTACAAGAACGGGGCAGGATGCCCAGTAAAGAACCTTCTGAACGACGCTTCCGATGAGCAACTTGGTAACGCCACTTTCACCATGGCTGCCCATGACAATCAAGTCGACGCCTTCTGTCCTTGCCACATCTATTACCGTGTTGGCAGGGGCACCATATCGAATTGTGGTGTCAACTGAAACTCCAGCGGCGTCCGCCATCTTCTTGATCTCTCCGAGAGCCTTCTCACCGGCGACCTGGAGCCTACCCTCGATCTCCTTCTTATCGGCGCCGAGCTGTCTGACGGCGCTGGCAACGACAATGTCGTTTACCACATAAATGCCGAGGACGCTTGCTCCGACCGACTTCGCCAGATTGATACCGTGCTCTACCGCAACCTTGGACTTTGCGGAACCATCTGTAGCAACTAAAATCAGGTCGTACATCTCAATCTCACCTTTATTTGTCTCCCTACAACAACCCTCTACACCTTTTGAGCTTATGACTTTACGCCTTGATATAAATAGGTATCTTCCCGATATCAGCATCTAGAAGCCTATTTGACAGGTTCGGAAACGAGTTTTGGGAACGGGGTTTGCGAAAGTTTCTCATCTCACTACAATCACAGGAAGCTCTGACCAGATCAGTACTTTCTGCGCAATGCTTCCTATAAGTTTCGAAGTGATTCCCCCCTCACCGTGACTGCCAATAACGATCACGTCGGCACCGTTGATGCCGGCAGTCTCTACGATCTTACCTGCAGCGTCACCTTCCCGGACCTGGGGGTCCACTTTAACTCCCGCGGCCTCGCCCATCTTTGCGACCTCGTTTACGGCTCTCTCGGCAGACTCCTTCATGTTCACTCTCAGGTCGTCCTTGGATGAGCCGTGAAGAACCGCAGAACTTATGACGCTAGAGATAGCAGCTTCGTTAATCACGTAGAGTGCCAGAACGTCTGCTCCTTGCGATTGGGCCAGTTTCACGCCGTGCTCGCTCGCTTTTAGTGAGGCATCAGATCCATCTGTAGCGATTAATATCTTTTCGTACATCCCCTCCCTCCTTTGAATATTTATACGCACACCTCTGTATAAAAAGTTATCTTTTCGATAACAGTATCCTCAAAGCTAAGCGTGCGGCATTTTCGCCAGAGTCGATGCCCACACAAGCAACTGGCACTCCTGGCGGCATCTGGACTATGGAAAGAAGGGCGTCCAAGCCACCTAGTTTTGCGCTTACCGGCACCCCGATTACGGGTTTTTCGGTATTCGAGGCTATAACGCCGGGCAGGGCTGCCGAAAGGCCCGCTACCGCCACAAAGATTCGAGCATTTGTCTCTTGAATGTACCGCTGCAGCTCGTCAGGATTTCTGTGGGCAGATAATACCTTATGTTCGTAATCTGCGCCCTCTTCGTCAAATACTTGGAGGACCTTGTCTACCACAGGCTGATCCGACTTGGATCCCGATATAACGGCTATGTCAGTCATAACTAGGGGGAGTTGTCATCGCCATGGAGTTCGTGTTGTTTTTCCAGGCACATCTTTATCAACGTTTTGACTATGTCTTTCACCGAGCCGGTGTCTAACCCAAGCTCTGTTGCCAGGTCCAAGGTCCTTTTCATCACCAGCTTCTCTTGTTCGGGGTCTTCGATCTTAAGGCCAAGGGCTTTTTTAGCCCCGAAGATGTCTTCGGCCAACGTGACCCGTTCATCTATCAACCTTATGATCTCCTCGTCGATTCTTTGGACTTCTCCGCGAAGGTCTTCCAGGCTCATGTTAGGTACCTCTCAGCCGAAGGATGCACCAGTGTTGTTTACTTTCGTCTTTATCACCCTTCCGCCCAGGTCCTTCCAGACAGATTCGACCTCGTCGATCTGGTCGTCATCGACCAGAGCAGCGTAGGCAGGACCTGTCCCAGAAAGGCTCGCGCAACTTGCGCCGCTGTCAAGTGCGGCAAAGATGGGATCTGAAGAGAGTCTCAAGGCGCTGCAGTAGATGAGGCCATTTAGGGTCATGGCTCTCGCATAATCTTCTTTGAGAGCCAGATCATAGGCCAGATCCGCCAGCGGCGCAATAAGTTTCGAGCGGTGGACGTCGGTATCTTGGGAGTATATCGTCTCGTTTGGCACCAGCAGGAGAACTTGAGATGTCATCTCCTCTCTTTTGATAAGTGCCATCTCGCGATTGTCTGTGACCACCACGCCGCCAAGCATCGAGGCTGTGGCATCGTCAAAGGCACCGGTGATGGTTACGCCAACTTCTAAAGCTGCCTTAACCCCTATCCTGGTAGCATCGAGGAGGTTTAGCTCAACGCTGAGGGCGTCCAACGTGGCCAAAACCACGGCATTGGCTGCAGCGCTGCTGCTTTTAAGGCCGCTTGCCACGGGTACCTGGCTTTTGGTGCGAACGACGCCGCCAGCCTCGATGCCGAACCGTTCCAGCACCATCTCTGCAGATCTCACGATCAGGCGATCGTCTATGCCTGGAACGTCTCCTTTGATTTTGGAAGAGTCGTCCAGCACCACCTCGGCCTCGGTTTTCAGGTCGATCCCGATGGCAGAGCCTTTCCAGGTGGCAACGGCGTTCAATACGGTTACAGCGCCCAGAGCAAAGGCTGCGCCCCTCAATACAACCCCGTCTCTACGATGGTTTTTAGCTTTTCAAGGTCGCTTGTAACATCCTTGTTCTCGCCTTTGGAGTACTTCTCGATGAGCTTGTCTAAGAACTCAAGCTCTGAGAAGGTCGGATCAAAGGTTGGGGTGTAGCTTCCAAGCTGGAACAAGGGTATGACAACAGCGCCGCCTCTGGTAGTAGGAACTTTCAGGTCTTTTGCCACCACGACAAAGGTGTAATTCTTGTAACCAAGGCCTGAGGCGATGTTCTTGGCGAGGCTTCCCATCTGCTGAATTCTGCGAGTTGATAGGTTCTTGTAAGCGGCGACCGAGTCCTTGTATTCTATGAACATGAGGGCGTCATCGGTCCACAAAATGGCATCGTACTCCACAATGGCGGTGGAATTTTTGAGCGCCACCAGGTTGAAGAGGACGCCGCGACACCAGGACAGGTTCAGGTTCAGCCTGAAATCTTGTTCGGTATCCTGGATGGCCCTCGATTTCAGGACGTAAGGGTCGCTCCTGAGTTCGATCATGAGGTATGAGTAGACATAGTCGATTAAAGGATTTTCCCATCGGGCAAAAGGATAAGATGGGATGGGCTGTAAAAAGAGCGCGGTGAGATATATTGGCTGAAAAGAAGGTACAACAGCTCAACGTCAAGATTCCTGACAAACTGGAACCGGTTTACTCCAACCTGATACGCATAAGTCATTCCGATGACGAGTTCACTTTGACATTTCTTCATAAGGTTCCTGACACGAACATGGCTCAAGGTCGGGCCATTGTCGCCATAACGCCACAGCATGCAAAGAGGTTGCTAAGGGCCCTTGGCGCTAACGTTCAGAAGTACGAGTCGACCTTTGGCGAGATCAAGTTGCTAGAAGATGCAGGCCAAACCAGAAAAGAAGATAACAACGTCGAAGTGGCTTGAGTGTATCACTCATAATGTTTTGAGTGATATTTCATTCACTATTTTTAAAAGAAGAAACGCAACGCAGAAGATCCTCTGTGCCATGATCTACATTATATTTTAAGTATTCTTTTTCACCCTTTCAAGAAATTTTTCACGAGCATGGGAACCATCTTTGGCCGAGCCTTGAAGACCGAAAGCCCCGAAGATATCCCTTTTTTCACCGCTGAGCCTGCCATGTTCAGGTCTTTTCTTTCAAGGCCCCTCGTGAGAGCGTCGCCGTCCTGATCTGTCATCATGCTGAGCGTTTCCATGGAAGCGCGTCCCGTCCTGTACTCCCAATAAAACTCCCGGTTCCACTGGCGCGCATATTCAGAAAGCGCCTTTGCAGAGGCGTTTTCTGACTTGACTGCGCGAGCCTCCACGGTCCTGCAGATCTGGCCTGCGCGCATGACATAGGCCATCCCGCTTTGACCTGCGGCCGCGCCTACAACCATCTTTAGATCCATTTCACTTCGCCGTAAGACCACTTTATGTGCTCTTCGGGATCTGAACCCCAAAAGTCCACAATAAGGCTGGATAAACCAATAGTTGATGATGATGCCGTAGCCTTTAACTTCAGCTGATAGACGTGGTCTTCCATCAACTCAGCCTCTATTACGCCCATCGGCCATTCATCTACAATTTCGTTCAGAAATGCATCATCTTTTGAAGTCGTTGAGTGAACGAGCACCTTATCGACTACGAAATCCTCTGTTAAGTCCTGCAAGATCATGTAAACTTTGAGATCAGCTGTGTTCTTGAATAGATCCATTCCAAATAAGCCGCCTATGTCAGGCACACCAGCTACCGCCATTCCACCTTTGACGTGACACTTGAGAGTGACTTTGCAGAGGTGGTCCTCTTGATCATAGGTGAACTTGTCCCAGACCTCACCAGAAGCCCAGTGGCTGCCAATGCCCGTATCCTCGCAGTAGAGCATTATGCGCTCGCCC
>CAZXBV010000104.1:0-5616 GCA_964639155.1 uncultured Methanotrichaceae archaeon | reverse complement strand
GGCAAACTTTAGGCCAGAAATCCCATCAAATATTTGCCTGAACTGTGACCACGTCACCTTCAGTTGTAGATATCTCTGCGTTCAGGAACTGAGAGACCGTCCAGATGTTGGTTTTCGCATGTTGGGATAGGATACGAGTGGTGTACTTGCCCCCTGCGAGAGCCAAGTAAGGGATCAGCTGGTCTGCAAGATGCGTGTCCACTGTTGCCTTCGAGTCCAGATCGAGGACCATCTCCTTTGCGGCAGAATCTCCAACATTCTCTGCAGGAAGGCCGCGTTCGCCAAGAAAGCTTGCGCCCTTGTGGCCGGACCATAAGGTAATTCCGCTCCCCGTGGACGGAAGCTTCAAAACTTCCGTCTCGATCGAAACCTTGTGCCCTTTTTCTTCCAACACCTGGATCGCAGCCTTCCTTTGCCTTTTTGCCACATGATCTGGCAGGTTGGAGCAATGGGATACGCCCTCCACATTTTTGGCGATAATATCTATATTTGCGGATTTGAGCTTTCCAGGAGTCGCCCTCAAAACGACAACCCCGCCACCTCGTGGGTAATATCCACGTTGAATAAGCTCGATATCTGCCTTTACCCCAAAAAGTGCGAATGCAGGGAGTGCCACCTGGTATAGATAATCGATGGAAGGAGACCATTTAACATCGGTTCCACCCCGGATTTTCAGAACCGAAGGGTTATCGGCATGGATCAAAGCTGGCAGGAGACACTGGATCAGCAAGGTAACGCTTCCCGCAGTTCCGATGTCTATCTCATATGACCCGCCCTTAATCTTGCCAGGTCTGAAAGTTATCTCAAGAGACCGGGGCTTTGCACCCTCAACCCTGGCATCGCAAATCTCGGCCAAGGCCAAAATAGCCTTGACGTGCTGGGGCGAAAGGCCCGGGTTTGGCCGATCTGCCCTGATATTCTCGATTCTGACGGGTTTTCCTGTGACTGCGGAGAAGGCAACTGCGGTTCTGACTATCTGGCCTCCGCCCTCACCGAACGATCCGTCTATCTCGATCATTCCACCGCGGCTTCGAACTGGAGCTTGAATTCGTCACATAGGTCAGCTATTTTAATGGCCGCGTCTATCATCAGCTCAATTGGATCTACACCACTCGTCTTGAGCCGGAAGATGGGCTCGCTCATGGTGGGGAACTTGGCGTTATAGGTAGCCAATATCACCCGATCATCTTCCAGAAGCTCAGTTCTCAGGAGATTGAGCAGGGTGTGGCTCTCTCCCTCAAACTCAACGTGAACCTCATCGTCGGTCCTCTTGAGAATCTTTATATTCATCTGATCACTCCGAGCCCGAAATCTTTGCTCAACTTTCGGTTTTCGACATTGCCGCACTTGGAACAGGTGAGCTTTCCATCCTTTAGGTGGAGCTCTTCAGCACACTTGCCGCAATATGCTTTGATCACTCCAAGGTCTTCGTCCACTATGGAAAGGCCAAAAGAATTGTTCCGTCTATCGATTACCTTGGCTTTGACAATGTCTCTTAACCCCAAAACCTGGCGTATGTCCTTGACATAAGATTTCTTGACGTGAGATATGTGGAGCACCCCTTCAGAGTTGAAAAGCGGCCTGGATTCATGCCCCTTCTTGAAGGCGAGGTCGAGTATCGCCAAGCTCTCTTTCATATCGGTGACCCGGCCCACAACCACGTCGCCCATGGAAAGGGCTTGCGGGACGTTAGCTACGGGGATGATCTTTGCAGACCGGTTTTTGCGATCAACCAGGATTTGACCAGGGGTTGAAGCGCGGATGTATCCGCCTTCGATATAGGTGCCTTCGTCGGGCCCAAACTCTTCTGCCGTCCCGACGATGTCACCTGGAAGCACAAAACATTCCATTTCAGGTTTCACCTACACATAATCTTATCGTTGTTTGCAAACTATTCTGTAAAGCTCAA
Source organism: uncultured Methanotrichaceae archaeon (assembly GCA_964639155.1). Classification (GTDB taxonomy): domain Archaea; phylum Halobacteriota; class Methanosarcinia; order Methanotrichales; family Methanotrichaceae; genus CAYWZG01. Next base: position 3,707 of record CAZXBV010000104.1, on the reverse strand, counting down.
CTTCTATAATTTTGACGTCTCTGCTGTGAAATTCGAAAGATCTTTTCAGCGGAAAGGCAATTTTGCGAACTTCTTCGACCTTACAGGGTTCTACGAACCGTTTAATGAACCCTTCGCTTCCTGCGTTGTGTATGGAGTAGATAACGTCCCCTATCTCTATCGCCTTTCTGAGAAAGGCTCGGTCTCCTTGACTTCCCTTTTGAGCCCCAAAGGGGGGGTTCATTATCACTGTCGGGACCTTTTTTAAGGCTATTGATCCGATGTCGCCTCTGACGAAATCGACCTGGACGCCCATTTTGGATGCGTTCTCTTTAGCTATTTCGAGGGCTAGCGGGTCCAGCTCGATGCCAAAAGGGCGGGACCCCAAAAGGGCGGCTCCAATGGCAAGTGTTCCTGTACCGCAGCCCAGATCGCAGGCCGTTTCAAGGTCGCCCATCATGAGTGCCCAGTAAAGCAGCTCGGAAGCCACAGACGATGGGGTCGCATACTGTTCTTTTCGAGGATCGGGGCTCGAGAATCCCTCCAGCCCTTCCAATTTCATCTCAAGCTTTCTTTTCCTCATCCTTAAATGCGCAAGGAGACCTGGTCCTTTCAGGTCGGGGAGGAATTGCGCCCTCCATCTTATGACGGTTAATATGGTCTGATCCAACATTTTTGCATTCTGAGTAGCTGTCTCCTATGTAACCTGATAGGGGTCCAATAATACAAACCACGTTCTATCGAAGTGCCACAGACCACAGATCTGGCCAGAACAAACGCATCTACACAATGCGAACTATAGTGTTTAACGATACCTTTCGGACAACTGTCAAACTCTCATGAGTTCGACATTTTATAGATTACGACCGATCATAACTTCTTGGTAGCTCTGGCCCAAAAATCGATCTGGCGAAATAGAAGGGAAAAAGACGAATGGTGCTAACCTTACCACACTTTAAGGTCAATACCCTCGATCCTGACCATCTTACCTTCAGAGTGAACGATCACGCCAGAATGAACTTTTTGCATCATGCAGTGATCGGGAAGGAACTTGACGGTCTCGCCCACTTCGCAAATCCTGCCTTTGGATACCGTCCCTTCAAAGGCCACTACGAGACACAATCCTGCTTCCTTGTATGTGAAGCTCTCGTCGCCCAGAAGGTGGCAAGGCCCTACCATATGAACCGTGACGAGGCCGCCTTCGATCTTGATGACCCGCCCAAAATGAGTTATGGGGCATCCCCAAGGCCTGTACCTGAGGACGTCGCCCATTTCGACCTTGACAGATCCATCGAAAGGATGAAGCTCCTCTCTACAGGACGATTCACCCTGAAGTGGCGCTAAGGCGAAGTCGGCCACCAGGCCGTCTATAACGCCTCGAATCTCCTCGGCATTGCTCTTGATGGTGGGCAAAAGCTCTTCGATCTGTTTTTTTGCATCTTGGTACCGTTCCTGGCTCATGAATGGACAAAGACTCAGGTCCTTATCGGAATCTTGCAAGAGGGCCAAAGCAAATTCCCTGCAGTTCTTGAACCCGCACTCTCCACAGTTGTATCCAGGAAGACGCCTGACAATATCGTCCATAGCTCAACACCCGTCGATTACTCGCCAGTGTACTCCATGAACCCGTCGAGATGGCGGAGCACGCCTCGATGATGCTCTTTTGAGACTCGAAGTTCGCCGGTACAAAGTGTACATATCGCAAGAGGTGGATTGTGCCTTAGAACCATATCGCCTGCCACCTCTGGAGCTGCTCGGATGATCTCGGCAAGTTCGGCTGCACCCTTTCCGCTGAGGCCGTTTGCCTCCACTATCCTGCATTTGGGATTGGTCTCAAGGATTCGTTCCCTGAATACTTCACGTTCGGCCTGAGATACCATATCTCCTTTCGTTATGACCGCAACATCTGCCGTTGTGAGAAGTGGGCCTACTTTTAGCGGAGCGTTTGGGCCAGTGGTGACGTCGATGACGCAGACTGCAAGACATCGATCTGGATATGGGGCGCATCTGAGACAAAGCCCAGCGGTCTCGTTTAAGAGTATGTCTGCCTCTTGGGATTTTGCCCAGTCCAACATCTCGTCTACGTTGTAGATGGAGTAATGGTCAGGGCACATGTCTTTTGCAAGGCCTACGATGACCGGTATCCCTAGCCTCTTAAACCTTGCATCGTCTTCAGTCCAGAGGCAGTCGATCTTGACGACGGCAGGTTTCATCCCTTCTCTTTGAAGGCTCTTTACGGTATGCATCAGGACTGAGGTTTTGCCAGCGCCCGGTGTGCCCGCGATTACCACCAGTTTCAAAGCGCGGCCTCCACCACCTCGCCTCGTCTTATTGTCTCTCTCAGGTTCATCAACCAGTCATCAACCCGAGAAAGGTCCTCGCAGACTCGTCGTTCTCCTTTGGAGGTGTCTATAACCTTGCGAACTCCGCCGTTCTTCATGACGATCCTGCGAGAAGTCATCAGGGCGAGCATGGGGTCATGAGTCACCACGATCACCATCTTGCCTTCTCCCGCCAGAAGTTCGAGCGCCTCTTTCTTCTTGATGCCGGCGTTCTCGATTTCGTCGATGAGAACTATTGGCGAGTCGCTGATCACGGCTATGTCTGCAGTCATGAGCGCTCTGGATTGGCCGCCGCTCAGTATGGTCAGGTGATGATCGGGGTGGACCGGCTCTCCGGTGAGCGTGTTTGCAAGTTCGATTACCCGTTGGACTTCTTCAACTGGCTTTCCTCGGCTCTTAGCATGCATCCTCAGGAAATCTTCTACAGTCATGTCGGCGAGGAAGTGCATGTTCTGGGATAGTTGGGCGATGAGCTTTTTTCGGGGGTCGGATCGAGTCTCAAAGCCTGGAAGTTCGCCGTCGATTAGAACGGTTCGGCACGAGGGGGTATCTCCCTGAGCGAACTGTTCGATGTCTCCGATAAAGGAGCTTTTTCCAGATCCAGTGGGGCCAACGATTCCTATGATCTCACCGCTGAATATGTCGATCCGGTCAATCTCTTCGGGCCGACCGTCTTTGTCCAGTCCGCCTAATATGGTGAGTTGATAAGCTTGAGTCAAGTTTGGGACCTCCTTAATATTTGGTTGATTTCTTTCAAGAGATCTTGGTCTTCTGAAAGGGCTGAGGGCTCGGTCTCGATATCGCATCTGAGCGTCTTTAGTTCAAACTCTTCTTTAACCCGCAAGATGCCTCCGCCGGTTATGTTGAGCAGGATAGATTCGTTCTCTTCGACGAGTCCCGTATCTTTTGCTTTTTTCAGGGCGGCAACCGCTATTGCGGCTGCAGGGAGAATGTCGATCTCTTCGGTCTCTTCGAAGAGCTTTTTCGCGTCTTTTGCCTCTTCGTTTGTTATGCCGTAGACAGTACCGTCGGTACTCTCCAGGGCGTCTTTTACTCCGCCATTGACGTTGTAGGGTGGTTTTCTGTTGTAGAGGACGTCGTCGTACATCCCTTTGGGGCAGGTGCTGCCATCGATCTTTTGCCCGGACCAGGCTGTGTAGATGGGAGAACAGGGAAGGTTTTGGGCCAGGTGGAGTTTTGGCATGTTCTGGCCGAATCGGCCGTCTTGGATCAGTCTGAGTGACGCTTCCCAGGCCGCAATCCCGCCGGTGCCGCTTCCTATCGCTTGGAAGTAATGTCTGGGAAGGGATTTGTTCGTCACCGCGGCATCGAGCATCACAACGCCCATTCCGTCTCTTCGAGCCACGTTTCTTGCGCCGCCTTCGC
>CAZXBV010000103.1:0-5637 GCA_964639155.1 uncultured Methanotrichaceae archaeon | reverse complement strand
TTCTCGTTCTGTTTCTGGGCGAAGGAAGAGCATGCGCCCGGAGCCTGGCGGCTCCGGGGTTGTGCGTCGGATAGAGGTGGAGGTACTGAGGCCCACGCTGCAACGATATCGTATTCGCAAAACCGTTTCTTCATCAGCAAACATAACCAAAAATGTTATCATATAATTGGACTTACAATGAAGAACACACCCACATTGGGGATCCATGGATCATATTTGGGGATGGGCAGTAAATGATACATTTAGAAGATTTAAAAACAGGGGCATTGGTAAGGGGTGTTATATCCAACTCAGTGGTCACAGTCATCCAAACCAAATGGTATGGCTCCGACGTGATGGAACTGACCTACAAAGACGGATCTGGCAACCTCGGATCAGAATTACTTTATAGGCATCGTGAGCCCGATCTTGAGATTGTGTCGACAAGCATCCCCTGGTCTTTTGACGCTGACGGCTCCATGTTTCGGCTGGTCTCCGAGGCCCATCGAATCCGAATGGCTCATCTATTCGATCCCATCCTTGCGGTTCACACATCCCTTGTGGAGCCCTTGCCTCACCAGATCACGGCCGTCTACGACGAGATGCTCCCACGCCAGCCGCTACGCTTTCTACTGGCCGACGATCCCGGTTCTGGCAAGACCATAATGGCAGGTCTTCTGATCAAAGAGCTTCTGGTTCGAGGAGACCTTCGCCGTTGCTTGATATGCTGTCCTGGAAATCTGGTGGAGCAGTGGCAAGACGAATTAGACAGTCGTTTTCATTTGTCTTTCGATATAATCACCAGGCAGACCATCGAGTCATCGAGAACCGGAAATCCCTTTTCTGAGATGAATCGGGTCATAATCAGGCTCGATCAGGTTAGCAGGAACGACGATCTGAGGGCGAAGCTTGGGCAGACCGACTGGGACTTGATCGTATGTGATGAGGCCCACAAGATGTCTGCCACCTATTTCGGCGGCGAGGTGAAGTACACCAAGAGGTACCATCTGGGCCAGCTCCTCGCCCAGATCACACGCCACTTTCTGCTCATGACCGCAACCCCTCACAACGGCAAGGAAGAGGACTTTCAGCTTTTCATGGCCCTTCTGGACGGGGACAGGTTCGAGGGTAGGTTCAGGGATGGCGTTCACATCGCCGACGCCTCAGATCTCATGCGCAGGTTGGTGAAGGAGGACCTGCTCAAGTTCGATGGTAAACGGCTTTTCCCGGAGAGGAAGGCCTACACCAAGAACTACAAACTTTCCACTTTGGAAGCGGATCTCTACAATCGAGTAACAGAATACGTCCGGGAAGAGTTCAACAGGGCCGATGCGCTTCAGAATGGGGGGCGTAGAGGCACTGTGAGTTTCGCTCTCATGACGCTTCAAAGGCGTTTGGCCTCTTCACCAGAGGCCATCTACCGATCTTTAAATCGGAGAAAAGAGCGTCTGGAAACGCGCTTGAGGGGGGAAAAACTCCTGAAAAGGGGTGCCGACGCCCGGATAGATCCGATGAAGAGCCTTCCATATTTGGACGAGGACGATATTCAGGATTGGGAAGATGCCCCTTCTAAAGAGGCTGAGAGAAACGAGGAGATGGTTACCGATCAAGCAACGGCATCCCAGACCATCGCCGAGCTTGAGCTTGAGATCGATCGGCTCAAAGAGCTGGAGGCTCTCGCACTCAGGGTCAAGAAGAGCGGGCAAGATCGAAAGTGGGAAGAGCTCTCAGAGCTACTTCAGAGCGAGACCGAGATGTTCGACAGAGAAGGTGGTCGGAGAAAGCTCGTGATATTCACAGAGTATCGGGACACTTTGGATTATCTGGTCGATCGGATCAGGACTCTTTTGGGAAAGCCTGAAGCCGTGGTCACGATTCATGGGAACATGGACCGCGAGTGGCGTCGAAAGGAGCAGGCCAGGTTCGTCCAGGATAAGGACGCCTTGATATTGGTGGCAACGGACGCAGCCGGTGAGGGGATCAATCTCCAGCGTGCCCATCTGATGGTGAACTATGACCTTCCCTGGAACCCGAACAGGCTGGAACAGCGGTTCGGCCGGATTCACAGGATCGGCCAGACCGAGGTCTGTCATCTCTGGAACCTGGTGGCATCAGAGACAAGGGAAGGCGAGGTCTACAACCTTCTACTGAGAAAGATGGAGGTGGAAAGCGAGTCCTTGGGCGGAAAGGTCTTCGACATCCTGGGAAAGGTAGTCTTCGGGAACAGGTCGCTCCGCGATCTTCTCATTGAAGCGGTCCGTTACGGCGACAGTTCCGAGGTTCGGGCAAGGCTGAACGAGGCTGTGGAGGATGCCTTGGATAAAGATCACCTGGTCGCCTTGATAGAAGAGCGAGCCTTGGTTCGGGACGCCATGAACCTCGGCAAGGTCATGGAGATCAAAGAGGAGATGGAGAGGGCCGATGCCAGGAGGCTACAGCCTCATTTCGTGGCGTCCTTCTTCCTGGAGGCTTTCAGGCACTTTGGAGGAACTATCCGAAGAAGAGAATATAAAAGGTACGAAATCGCTCACGTCCCCGCCATCATCCGGAATCGGGATCGCCTGATCGGAACCCGAGATCCGGTTCTGCCCAAGTACGAGAGGATAACCTTCGAGAAGGATCAGATAAACGTCGCTGGAAAGCCCGAGGCGGAGTTCATCACTCCAGGCCATCCCCTTCTCGAATCCGTCCGGGACCTGTTGATGGGGCGGTACCGGCATCTGCTGAAGCAGGGGGCGGTTTTGGTGGACCCAAGCGATTTTGAAGACCGTCCGAGGGCCCTGGTCTATCTGAGTCACGCGATTCAGGATGGAAGGGTCAATCCCGATGGAAAACGGCGAATCGTCTCGAAGAGGATGCAATTTTTGGAGATTTTGCCGGATGGGTCGGTCCAGAAGGCGGGGTATGCACCTTATCTCGATTATCGAGCAGCCACTGACGAGGAAAGAGAGCTTGCAGCACCCCTTCTCGACGAGGAATGGCTGAAAGAAGAGGTCGAGGAGAGGGCCATTTCCTACGCATCGGTCGAGCTGGTGCCCGGCCATCTTGACGAGGTCAAGGTCCAAAAAGAGGGGCTTTTGGAGAAGACAAGGGCTGCCGTGAAGGACAGGCTGACCAAAGAGATCAACTACTGGGATCATCGGGCAAACGAGCTGCGGGACGAGGAGAGGGCCGGAAAGTCCAACGCCAAGATCAACTCGGCCAAGGCCCAGCAGAGGGCTGACGAACTGGCATTTCGGCTGGAGAAGAGGATGGAAGAGCTCGATCAGGAGGGGCGCATCTCTCCTCTTCCGCCGGTGGTGATCGGCGCTGCTCTTGTAGTTCCTCAAGGCTATCTCGACCGTTTCGGCATCGAAGAAGGGGCGAAGATCGAGATTCCGAGCGCCCAGGAGCGAAAGAGGATCGAGCTATTGGCCATGGAGAAGGTGGTGGAGCAAGAGCGTCTTTTGGGACGAGATCCAAGAGACGTGAGCGCTGAGAAATGCGGCTACGACATCGAGTCCAGGGTTCCTGGTGAAGGGAGAATGAAGTTCATCGAGGTGAAAGGGCGCGCCCTTGGCGCTTCCAACGTCACTGTCACCAAAAACGAGATCTTGACCGGCCTCAACAAGCCCGAGGACTTCATCCTGGCCATAGTTTTGGTGGATGGCGAGAAGACCGAGCTATATTACGTCCCTGGGCCTTTCAGCACCGAGCCTGACATCGGCGCAGAGAGCGTGAACTACTCTTTGAAGGATCTACTTGATAGAGCCGAGAGGCCCACCTAATTGAGAAAGGGAACCTGGGCGGCGGAGGATCGAATGGAGGCTGCCAGACCGAAAAACGGTACGGCTATCAGGCCGCCGGATGAACGGTAGCTGCATCTATAAAGTCGAAGATCGAATATCATTCCCAAAAACGCTTGGTGGTTGTAGATGGCAGACACATCATATCGTCAAATCCAATTTCAAACCCTGGAAAATGTCCTGCAGGTCTTAAGAGAGAACATGCCAGAACTTTCCAGACGCTACAAAGTAAAATCTCTTGGAGTTTTCGGCTCTTACGTCCGAGGCGAGGCAGACGAGGATAGCGACATAGACCTTTTGGTGGTCCTGGAGGACGAATTGCTGACACTTCTGCAGTTCATCGCCCTGGAGAACCATCTTAGCGATCTTTTGGGTGTGAAGGTGGATCTGGTAGAGAAGAACGCGCTCAAGCCCGCCATAGGCCGTCACATCTTAGAGGAGGTCCAAGCCGTATGAGAAAGGGAACTCGCGAGTATGTGGACTACCTCTGGGATATACTCTATGCGGTGGAGAAGGCGGAAAGCTTCGTCGAAGACATGGACTTTGTCGCCTTCGAAGCAGACGAGAAGACGACTTTTGCAGTCGTAAGAGCGCTTGAAATCGTGGGCGAGGCCACCAAGAAGATACCACCTGAGGTCCGCCAAAAATACCCCGATGTTCCCTGGCGCGAGATGGCTGGAATGCGAGATAAGCTGAGCCACGATTACTTCGGAGTGGACCTCCAGCGGGTGTTCGAGACCGTACGCCGAGATCTTCCGCCACTGTACAATTCCCTTGAGAAGATCCTTCAGGATCTCGACGATTCTGATGGCGGATGAGTCCGGAAGGAGACTTTTGGCTCCGTCGAGATCTTTAAGGTTTGGTCTTTCGACCAGGTAGAAAGACTAATACAGTTGACCAAATAGTGGTTGGAGGGATCACGACGACTTATCGAAAGAAGCTCATCGAGGTTGCACTGCCGCTTGAAGCCATAAACATCGCATCCGCGCGCGAAAAATCCATCCGCCACGGCCATCCTTCTACTTTGCACCTCTGGTGGGCGCGCCGACCCCTCGCCGCCTGCAGAGCAGTCCTTTTCGCATCTCTCGTTGACGATCCTTCCAGCAGGCCAGAGGAGTTTCCTACCGAAGAGGCGCAGGAAGAGGAGCGAAAGCGGCTCTTCAAGATAATCGAGGATCTCGTCCAGTGGGAGAACACCAACGACGAGAAGGTATTGGGCAAGGCCAGACGCGAGATCCTGAAGTCCACCGACGGAAACCCGCCTCCAGTTCTCGATCCCTTCTGTGGTGGAGGCTCGATCCCCCTGGAAGCGCAGCGGCTCGGCCTTGAGGCTCACGCCAGCGACTTGAACCCTGTGGCGGTTCTGATCACCAAGGCCATGATCGAGATCCCGCCGAGGTTCGCAGGCGTTGGGCCGGTCAACCCAGAGTCGAGAAAGACGCAACAGAGAACCTGGAGCGATGAGAAGCCGAGCGCCTCAGGCCTTGCCGAGGACGTTCGATACTACGGAAAATGGATGCGTGACGAGGCCGAGCGGAGGATCGGCCATCTCTATCCAAAGGCGAAGCTTCCCGACGGCACCGAGGCGACGGTGATCGCCTGGCTCTGGGCGCGGACCGTGAAATGCCCAAATCCCGCCTGCGGCGCCACGATGCCCCTCGTTCGATCTTTCGCCCTCTCAACCAAGAAGGGAAAGAAGGCCTGGGTCGAGCCGGTGATCGATCATGAGGCCAAGACCGTCAGGTTCGAGGTGAAGACGGGCGAGGGGCTGCCGCCAGACTCTCCAAAGATCGGGCGCGGTGCAAAGTTCCGCTGCCTGGTTTGTGGTCAAGTGGCCGAGGGTCAGCACATAAAAGCTGAAGGGATGGCAGGT
>CAZXBV010000102.1:0-5679 GCA_964639155.1 uncultured Methanotrichaceae archaeon | reverse complement strand
CTAGTTACACCAGGTACTCCTGCTTCTAAGAGGCGATCAATAACAGGGATTGTGTATACTACATCTATTGATTTTCCTTTCAGTCCTGCTAGGAGAGTATTTACTTCCATTGGTTCTCACCTTCTCGCTAGATACTTAATTACCCTTAAATTTCAAATAGGTTTCTCTGACCTCAAGCTAAGATAGAATAAGCTCTACGGAAAAAATTGCAGCGCAGGAGCATGAATTAGTGTATTTTCTGGGCACAATCGAATTTTCCAGTGGTCAAATTGCGGCGGCGCACCCCGCTGCAAGCAGCGTGGAATGCAAGGCGCCGCCGCCCTGTTAAGCTGAAAGACCGTAAATAGCATCATTCTTAAGCCAGTCATATGTCACCCCATCCCATGCCACTATAGATTATTCGTGGCCCGATTCAAACTGTTAAGTCGGTTTGGTGACCATCACAACCGCAGCAAGCTGCGTGGAATTCATTTCAAAAAAAACCGTATATCATTCGGAGATACTGACTCCACTGTCATCAGGAATACCCTCATAGATCAAGGGATTTTGTTTCGTTAAGCTTTTGATCCCGACGTGTTTCCCAACGCCGCCAGATACTCCAGCACCGCCAGGATGAATGCTGCATGTGATCACATCAATGGGAGGACAGACCGGAAAGTTCCATCGCCTGCAACCTGTTCTGGCATGAGACCAGTTGGGTGAGCATGATCTGCGCACCAGGATATCAGTTCTGAAGCCCGGTCCAGATTTCCCACGGCGATATGCCACTGGGCCAGCCACAGGGTGCAGATTATCCAGCTGTTCATGTATCCTTGATAAGTGTCATGAAGATAGCGGGCAATCCCACCCGAAGGGCGCAAAAGATCCTCTTCGATCTTCGCAGATCAGTATCCTGCCGTTCCCGAATATCAGAGGCCTCATCTCGCACCCTCCGAAGATTAATTTGGAACTAATGATATTTTAAAGTATTCTCGGCAGATCATGCGAATCGAGGACTTGTTTGTTTTGTCTCAAGATAAATTCATTCGAAGCATTTCAGAATCAAAGGCACAAACTCGCCACTCTCGACCAATCCTTCTACCACAGGCCGAAATTTCAAGAAACAGACTCGTTCCCTTTCAGACAGGGGTGCAGGAGTTCCGCCCACCTGTATCACGAAGAGAAAGTCGTCGAGGGCGCGGCTGTATTCTGAAAGCACAAGGTCTGGATTTGCGGCCTTTGCAATCAGGTTTTGCGAATCGTAATGTTCACGAAGCGTCAGGGTGAGAACTTCGTGGAGAGGCGCGTTTTTGATGGCCTCGACGAATTCATCCAGATCAAATCGTTCAGATATCATGAAAATGACCTCAAATTAGGATTATTGTCAGATCCCGTAGGTCTCGATCTTGATGTATCTACCGCCTTTGGGGTGAATTGACAAAACACCGTCCGCATCTCGCGTCTCGCTTCTGGCCTATCTTCTTCCATAACTTCGGCACCCTTCTACAAACTGCCCTATAGGATACGAATAGAAATGGGTGTGAAGGTAGCTTCCAAGGGCATTGTGTTCCATCAGGCCGTCTTGGTCTCCTAAAATTCCCTTTCCGCGCCGAAACTTGTATGCAAACCTGGCGTCACGCGCGCAATCCATCTTGGAATAATGGAACTCATGACCGCGAATCACTCGCCCCATTTCGACCACGGGGTTTTCTCTTACCACTTCGCCCTCGACATATCCCAGGGCCTGAAGCCGAGCCATCATCTCAGTTGAAGCCGGAAGAACTCCTGCCATCTTGTGCTCGTCCCCCTCCTTTGAGATCACCGACTCACCAAGATACATCAAACCGCCACACTCGCCGTAAATTGGCATTCCGTCCGCGGCCGCATTTCGAATCTCATGGCGCGTTTTGGACTGTTCCAGCTCCTTTGCATAAAGCTCTGGGTAGCCTCCGCCAAGGTAAAGGCCGTCCACCTCAGGCAAAGGATCCCGGATCGGGCTGAAGAAGACCAGATCTGCCCCACTCGCTCTCAATATCTCGAAGTTTTCCTGGTAATAAAAACAGAAGGCTTCATCGCTTGCAACGCCAATTCTCACCCTTTCGCCCGAGTGATCGTGATCGTGATCGATTTTAGTTTCTGGCTCGAACTCTGGAATCTCGCATCCCATCTCCATTATCCGATCCAGATCGGCATTTTCCTCCACGAAATCTGCCAACGAATCGAGATCGTGGCTGCTTTCAAACCCCATGGTGAGGCCAAGATGACGACTGGGGAGAGTGATTTCCTTTCGCCTGGGTAGCGCGCCGATGATTGGAAGGTCCAAAGGATCTAGCGCGCCCCGAAGCAGATCGAGATGACGCGGGCTTCCCACCTGGTTTAAGATGACCCCTTCAATCCTGACTTCGGGATCGTATTTGGTGAAACCCAAGGCCGTTGCAGCAACGCTCCTTGACATCCCGTGAACGTTGATCACCAAGATGACGGGAACGTTCAGGGCTTTGGCAACGTGAGCTGAAGACGCGATCTCGGTTGAGTCCAGACCATCGTAAAGTCCCATGACGCCTTCTATCACTGCCACATCCGCACCTTTAACTCCGGCGGCAAAAGAGCGACGAACTCCGTTTTTTCCCATCATGAATGTGTCGAGGTTGCGTGAGACTCGGCCGCATATCGCGGTGTGGTGAGTGGGATCGATGAAGTCTGGGCCGACCTTGAACGGCTGAACATCAAGGCCGCGCCTCTTCAAAGCCGCCATCAGCCCCAAAACTACTGTGGTCTTGCCAACGCCGCTGTGGGTTCCGGCAACGAGCACTGCGGGAATCATGACTGGTCATTTGATTCTTAAGTAAATGTACTTATCTTCAACGAACAAAAAGACGAAAGGAAACAAGGAAAGCGCCGAATGGCTGGATGACCGAAACGATCGAGACAAAGCCTATAACCTCTCTTCTCACATGAATCTAACATGCGAGTCGGAATTGTCATCAGAGGCAAGTACGGAGAGCGTATCATCGAGACCATAAACGAGAAGACCGACTTTGAGGTGGTCTCAGCCGAAGTTCCTGAATTTTTGCCCAATTTCATAGAAGACCCCGAAGAGTTCCTGGACCAACTGGACTTGAACCCTGAAGTATTCAACACGGACATCATCATCACTTATTCTCTCCATCCCGACATCACGCCCGAGATCGCTGTGAGGGCGGGAGAAAAAGGCGTTCAGGCCGTAATCATTCCTGGAGGGATTGCCCGAGCTGGCTCCGCGCCCGAACTTCAGAAGATCGCTGACAAATACGAAATCTACATCGAGGTAGATGAGATCTGCTGTACACTCGAAAAATGTGGCGTTGAGGCCGTCGACGAGTTTGCAGAAAAGTTGGGCCAACCCGAGATCGAGGTGGATGTGGAAGATGGAAAGGTCAAGGATGTGAAGGTAATCAGAGGATCGCCTTGCGGAAGCACCTGGCACATGGCAAAAGACGTGGTCGGCCAAAAATTGGAAGATGCTCCGCCAAGAGCCGGACTTCTCTGCCAGATGTATCCTTGTCGAGCGGTCCGAGGCGGCGATGGAGGAATCCACGCATCTGCGGATCTTCACAAATACGCCATGGAAAAGGCCCTTGGCCTGGACACCGAGCTTCATCTGGCAGAAGTATCAAAGCCCATCAAGATCGATGGAAGGAAAGGGGGAAAGAAAGAGGAATGAGGTCTAAAGACGTTACCGAAGCTGCGATCGACGTTTTGAGACGGGCCGAGACGACGCTTCCGTCTTGGGTTGTGAAACGAATCCGCGATGCTGCAAGTCTGGAGACAAATCCCGTCGCAAGATCCCAGCTCGATGCAATCCTTGAGAACATAACGGTGGCCAAAGAGGGGAAAATCCCCATATGTCAAGACACGGGCCTTGCCATATTCCATTTGGAAGTGGGCCGGAATTCCCACATAGATTTCAATCTGAAAGAAGCGATAGCAGAAGGGGTCAAATTGGCCACAGAAACAGTCCCGCTCAGGCCAAATGCGGTCGATCCTCTGACGAGAAAGAACACTGGTGACAACACTGGACCTGGCATGCCAGACCTTATCCTTGACCTGGTCGAAGGCGATCACATCAGGATCACGGCATTTCCCAAAGGCGCGGGTTCTGAGAACATGGGCTTTTTGGGGATGCTAAACCCCGCTGACGATCCGTTCGAGTTTGTATTGAACGGGGTGGCAGAAAGGGCCGCAAAAGCCTGTCCACCAGTCTTCGTGGGGGTTGGGATCGGCGGAACCTTCGACCTTGCTGCAAGGCTTGCAAAGAAAGCCCTACTCAAGATGCCAGGAACTTCCGCTCAAGAAGCTGAACTTCTCGCTCAAATCAACGATCTTGGGGTTGGTCCAATGGGACTTGGCGGAGACACCACCGCCTTGGGCGTCAGGATCGAAATGGCCTCGTGTCATACGGCTTCGCTTCCAGTCGCCGTGAACTTTCAATGCTGGGCCAACAGGAGCGCTTCTGCAATCGTGGGGGGGAACGGATGGAACATAGATTGAAGACGCCGTTATCAAAAGAGGACGTTGCGTCTCTTCGAGCAGGCGATCTGGTCTGGATAACCGGGACCATCTACACCGCAAGAGACGAAGTCCACGCTCATCACCGATCTTGCGGAAACCTTCCGGTCGATCTGGAAGGCGCAGTCCTCTACCATTGCGGCCCTCTGATTAAAGATGGATTGGTGATCTCAGCTGGACCTACCACCAGTTCCCGAGTTGCGAGATACACAAAAGACGTGGTGGACCGCGGGGTTCGGGCCATGATAGGAAAAGGCGGGATCTCTGAGGCTGTCGAAGACCTCCGAGGAAAAGCGGTCTACCTGGCCTATCCAGGGGGATGCGGAGCCCTTGCTGCAAAAACGCTCCAGGTCAAGGGGATTCATCTCGAAGATCTGGGGATGGCTGAAGCCTTGTGGGTGCTTGAGGCAAAAGACTTCGGCCCGATGATCGTGGCCATCGACTCTTTTGGAAAGGATCTCTACGAGGAGGCAAAACGATCCTCGAAAAGAGCGAAAGGGAATGCGATCGCCTGAAGGTGGCGGCCCGGGACGTTCGATACCTTCTGGATAGAGGTTACCCCAGCCAGTCTGCCATCAGGTTCGTTGCGGACCATTATCGCTTGCCCGAAGAGAAACGGTTCGTCTTGGCGAGGGTTTTGGTCCCCGAAAAGGTGGCCAAATCCCGCCAGGAAAAGTTGGTCTCCTCAAAATCTCTCAGGGGTCAGGATCTTGCAATCGATGGCTACAACGTCCTGATCACCACCGAAAGTCTCCTTTCTGGCGAACCCGTCTACAGGTGCGATGACGGCTTTCTTCGTGATACGAGAGGAATCTTTCGAAAGTACAAGACATCAAGGGTCACAAATCAGGCGCTCAAGTTGATCTTTGGCCTGGTCAAGGAGAGTGCGCCGTCCTCAGTCTTGGTCTTGCTGGACGAGCAGATCAGCAAGAGCGGCACGCTCGCCGCCTACATAAGAAAGGTGATGGCCGACTTTGGGATACCTGGAAACGCAAAGACCGCGCCCGATACTGATCGAAGGCTCAAGCTCTCCGAGGCGGTCATTGCCACTGGTGACGGGAGCATAATCGATTCGAGAGATCTGGTGGTGGATATTCCAGCCGAGGTGGCCAAGAAGATGGATATCAAGGTCATCGTCGTATGATGCAGTGA
>CAZXBV010000101.1:0-5687 GCA_964639155.1 uncultured Methanotrichaceae archaeon | reverse complement strand
AGCCCTCTGTTCGTTGAGGTGTTGGAATGGTGGAAGTGCATAAAGTTACGGGCTCGCCTTTTGACGGCAACGTCTACTTGATTATGGACAAAATCCCTGCCCTGATCGATACAGGAATGGACCCTGAGCCCACTATCAGGAAGATCGAAAAGTACATGGACCCAAAAGACATAGAACTCATAATTCTCACTCACAGCCATCACGATCACTCTGGAGGAGTCACCAGGATGAAAGAGGTCACAGGCGCTAAGGTCCTGATCCACGAGGAAGAGGCAGGATTCATGGGCGACGATCTTGCCACCGTGGCTTACCTATTTGGCAAATCCTCGCCAGACATAAAGGTGGACGGAACCCTCAACGAGGGCGACGTCATCGACCTTGGCGAGTGGAAACTTGAAGTGATCCACACGCCTGGCCACTCGCCTGGTTGCATCTCTTTATATGAACGCCGCGCCAAGGTCCTCTTCTCTGGCGATACCGTATTTCCTCAAGGGAACATAGGGCGAACAGACCTTTTCGCCGGATGTACCGAGGACCTGATCAAGTCGATAGAGCGGCTCGTCGAACTAGACGTAGAGGTGCTCTACCCAGGCCACATGGAAGTGACCGACAAAAATGTGAAATCCCAGATACAGGCCAGCCTCAGGTTTGCGAGGAACGCTTTGTAGGCTAGCCAGGTCCCAAAGACAGATAAGACAGATACGATTACAATTGGGCAAGGCGGATAGAATGGACGACGAGAAGAAAGAAGTGACCGAAACGAAAAGCGCCAAAGCGGGAAGTACGGTGGACAAATCAGCCTCATCAGGCACCTCTGACGGCAAGGACAAAACCGCCCAGATGATGGCGCTAGAACAAGAGTCGATCATCCAGACCTATACGAGACAACCGATCCTGCTGGTGCGCGGTTCCGGTGCCAAAGTCTGGGATGCCACAGGAAAAGAGTACATAGACTTTGTCGCTGGAGTTGCAGTAAACAGCGTGGGCCACTGCCACCCCTTGGTGGTAAAGGCGATACGGGATCAGGCAGAAAAGCTGATCCACACCTCAAACATTTACTACACCGAGAACCAGATATGGCTCGCAAGCGAGCTCAAGACCTTGACCGGGATGGACAAAGCCTTCTTCTGTAACTCTGGCGCCGAAAGCATCGAAGCTGCAATCAAGCTCGCCCGCCGGGTCACGGGAAAGTCAGAGATGGTGGCAGCAGCCAAATCCTTCCATGGAAGAACCATGGGGTCCCTTGGCCTGACCCATAAGCCAGCCTACAGAGAGCCGTTCAAGCCACTCAAAGAAGCAAACTTCGTCCCCTACGACGACTGCGAAGCCCTCAAGGTCGCCGTGAACGAGAACACCTCAGCAGTCATCCTCGAACCGGTTCAGGGCGAAGGCGGCGTGAACGTTCCAAGTCGAGACTACCTGAAAGCCGCCCGCCAGATCTGCGACGACGCTGGATGCTTGTTGATACTAGACGAAGTCCAGACCGGCTTTGGCAGAACCGGCAAATGGTTTGGAAAAGAGCACAGCGGAATTTTGCCAGACATTATGACTCTGGCAAAAGCGATCGGCGGAGGCCTACCACTCGGCGTCATGATGGCAGCAGAATCAGTCTCCGATGCATTCCAAAAGGGCGACCACGCATCGACTTTTGGCGGAGGTCCTTTGATCTGCGCAGCGTCCCTTGCCGCCATCGAGGCGATCAAGACGGAAAAGATGGTGGAAAGGTCAAAACAGATGGGCGAGTATCTACGTTCCGAAATTGCAGAGAACCTGGACGTCGAAGAAGTCAGAGGCCTTGGCCTGATGGTAGGAATCGAGCTGAAAGAGGACTGCTTTGAGGTCGTAAACCAGGCCCGTGAAAAAGGCGTCCTTTTAAACTGCACCAGCGAACACGTCTTAAGGATGGTCCCGCCTCTTGTCATCGGCAAAGAAGAAATCGACCGCGTGGTGAGCGTTCTTGGAGAGATTCTGCAAAAACCTTAGACCAAGCCTTGGCAAGCTGAAACCTTACGTCGCCGGAAAAGGCATCAACGAGATTGCAGCCCGATACGGTTTTGAGCCGAGTGAGGTTGTAAAGCTCGGGAGCAACGAGAACCCCTACGGCCCAAGTCCCAAGGTCTGGGACGCGATGAGAAAAGTCCGGCCCGAGATCTATCCAGAGCCCGAAGGTCTCATCCAGTCACTGGCCGATTACGCCATATTTCCAGAAGAACAGGTCGTGATCGGAGCCGGAATGGACGGCGTGATGGACACCCTTTCCAGGCTCTTTCTCGATCCGGGCGATAAGACCTTGATCTACACTCCGACTTTTAGCTACTACGAAATATTGAGCACAATGAGCGGGGCCGAATCGACCTTCCTTCCGGGAGGGGCCAATTTCGAAGCGCCGACTGAGATCGCCGAAGGCGTCAAGATGATATTTATCTGCTCGCCCAACAACCCCACAGGAAATGTCATCTCCGAGTCCGATCTTCGAGAGATCGTGGAGACGACTGACGCTATAGTCTTCCTCGACGAAGCATATGCCGAGTTCAGCGACCAAAACTTCTTTGGTCTCGTCGACGATTACGAGAACCTGGTGGTGGGAAGGACCATGTCCAAAGCCTTTGGCTTGGCTGGGATGAGACTTGGCTATGCAGTCTGTCCACCCTGGATCGCAGACCAATACCGCAGAGCGGCCCCACCCTTCTTCGGCGTTGCCGTCACTTCTGTTGCGGCAGGGGTTGCGGCCTTGGAGGATCAAGGCTACATGATGAAGTCGGTAGAAAAGATCCAGGCGGAAAGAGATCGGCTGAGGAACGCGGTGCCAAAGTTCCATCCATCAGGTGGAAACTTCCTCTACCTGGAGACCGAAATGAAGTCGGGCCAGATGGCAGAAGAGATGCTGAAGCGAGGCATCATCATCAGAGACTGTTTCTCTTTTAGAGGATCTGGCGATCGGCACATCAGGGTGACAGTCGGAACGCCCAAAGAGAACGATAAGTTCCTTCAGGCTTACGGGGATATAGTCAGATAGTCGTTAGATTGCGGTTGGATATTGATCGTTTCAGGTAAATCATGAGAATCGCACTCACTGGAACTCCAGGAACTGGCAAAACCTCAGTTGCCAGGCTTTTGCCATACAGAGTTTTAGACATCAACGCCCTGATCAAAGATGAGATGCTACATTTGGGCAGTGATCCCAATCGGGGATGCCTCGTAGCGGACGTGGACGCCCTGGAAAAGAGGATCAACGAGCTTGCAGGTGCAAAGCCTGATGAAGATGTGGTCTTGGAGAGTCATTTCTCTCATCAGTTCGCGCCAGTGGCGATAGTGCTCAGAACTTCGCCAAAAGTGCTCAGAGATCGGCTGGCAAAACGTGGCTATTCAGAAAAGAAGATAAAGGAGAACCTAGAAGCTGAGGCACTGGACGTGATCTTAGTAGAAGCTGTTGAGTGGTGCGACCAGGTTCACGAGATCGACACCACCCAACGATCGGCTGAAGAGACGGCTGACCTGGTCACAAAGATAATCCGGGGCGAGGCAAAACTCCCACCCGGAAAGATCGACTGGACGGGGGATATCGATTGGATCGGAGAGATGGATTGTGACCCTGGATGATCTGAGGGGACGGGCTGTGGTGGTGACCGAGCCATTGGCAGCTCTTGCCGAGCGTTCGGGCATATCGCCAAACCAGACCTCTTTGCTTTCGCTTCTCTTCGCTGCCGCGGGGGCGCTGGCTTACTACATATCGGCAGAACGGCCCTTGGCGTTATACGTTGCAGCTCTGATGGTCATTTTGAATGCTGCCTTCGATGCCATCGATGGGGCACTTGCCAGGAGGACAGGACGGGCCCACCCAAGAGGCGATTTTTTGGATCACATCATCGACAGATATGCAGACATGTTCATCTTGACCGGGATAATTCTAGGTGGATACGTCTCCTCGATTTTGGGGGTCTTTGCGGTGATGGGTGTCCTCCTCACAAGTTATGTGGGAACTCAAGCCCAGGCCCTGAACGTAGGCCGGTTCTATGGAGGGGTTATGGGTCGGGCTGATAGGTTAACTTTGATATTCTTGGCAACAGTCGCCAACGCATTTTACGTAAAAGGAATCGCAGGTCTTGAAATTCTGGGATGGGCAGTGGTTCTGATAACAGTTGCAAGCCACATAACTGCAATCCAGAGAATCTTCCACATCTGGAAGAAACTCTAAATCGCCAGCCGATCTCTAGAAACAGACTTGCGAAGCTGGAACATCTCTACCATATCGCCAATATGTCTGGCCAATTCTTTGACGAAATTGAAGGTAGATTCCATATCGTCACCCCCTCCTGCAACTAAAAGGCCCAAAGCTTCGCCTCTGCAGGTGAAGGGAGCAGAAGCCCAAAGGCGCTTTGATTTCGCTCCTGAAATGACGCTCAGCCTGGGTTCTTTGAGAAGCAACTCGTCGACCACGTTATCCATGAAATCGATGAGATCTTCCAATGAATCATCGAGGTGCCTGAGCACCAAAATCCCTCCCTCGATGAGAAATGCGCCTCTCAGTTCTACGTCTTTGAGCCCAGCCATCGCATCAGAGAGGATCCCGTCCAGAAGGTCCACAAGATCACCTTCGAAATGGATCGACCTCAATGTTATGTTGTGAAGTGCTAGAAGTTCTTGGTTGCGTCTGTTGAGGGCCTTTTCTCTCTCTTTCCTCTCGGTTATATCGACCAGGTTTCCAAAGACCCATCTTCCTTCGTGTTCGTCCAGAGCGATTATGTGCGCTTCAATCCAAGAGCTTTTGCCGTCATTTCCACAAATTTTGAATTCGTGAATTGTCGGTGATGTTTCATCTTCTACCACTTCTTCGATCGTTTCGTCCTGAATCCAACAATTAGCAGGCTCGAAATATCCAGGGTTCACCACTGTGCAGAAAGGTTCGTTAATTAGATCTTCTGGATTACACCCAAATATCTCTGCGAACTTGGGATTGACCAGCTTGAAACGACCTTCTTGGAGGACGTAGATGCCCGCAGGAGAATTATCCAGAATGTATTTGCTCAAACCCTCAGATTGTTCCAGCTCCTCTTTCATCTTGTTCTCGGCAGATCTGAACCGGGCTTCTTTGATGAGTGCTTCGAAGACGAGAGGAAGGCTCTTGAAGCTCTCGACGCTCTTTGCTATGTAGCTGGTGGCGTGCTTCTGGAAAGCCACGACCTGAAGGTCTTCAGTATCGCGGCCTGTGACCATCACTACAGGCACGTTTTGATCGAATTTTCGAATTTGCTCAAGAACATCTAGGCCGCTGATGCCAGGAAGGGCAAAATCGACAGAGACCAGGTCGTAGGCGACCTCTGACATCTTCTCCAACCCTTCTTCTCCGGTGATGGCAACGTCAAGGAAAAACTCATCGTGCTTTTCGAATCCCAGCCGGATGAGATCTATATCGTTGGGATAGTCTTCTATTATCAATATTCGATAGTGATCTATCATTCCAGACCTGACCTGTCTCCTTATTTGTAGTCGAATTCATTTGATTAGTATTTTGCTATGTTAACTCCAGGCGCGGATTAGCATTAGCAATGGAAATGCGAAACATCTCACATGAATCCGAAAGGTATCGTTAAGCACTATATTTGGAAGGAATACGTGCAGTTTTTGTTGAAGACAAGATGGAAAATGAGACAACGTTGGTGATTGGGAAAATAGCGCCGAGGGGGAGA
>CAZXBV010000100.1:0-5736 GCA_964639155.1 uncultured Methanotrichaceae archaeon | reverse complement strand
TTTGCGATCAACTCTGCCCCGACCTCGATATCGTTGAGGCTTAAGACTTCAACTGGCGAATGGATGTACCTTGTGGCAACGCTGACAGCACCTGTGTGAATTCCCTCTCTTGTGAGATAAATTGCTGTGGCGTCAGTGGTGCCGCCTCCGGATACTTCCAGCTGGATCTCTAGATCGTGCTCTTTTGCGGTCTCTGTCAGCCAGTCCACCACTTTGGTGGTAGCGATAAGCCCTCTTCCAGAAGCATCGGCGATGATGACAACGGGCCCTTTGCCCATTTCTACAGGCGCGTCCTTCTTTTCGATTCCTGGATGATCTCCTGGAATGGTGACGTCAGTGGCGATCGCCACATCGGGATTGAGACCAAAGGCGCCGACTCTCGCACCCTTCAGGCCCACTTCTTCTTGGACCGTGCCCACCGCATAGATCTCAGACTCGGTCTTCGCCCTCTTTATCGCCTCTATCATCATCACTAGGCCTGCCCTGTTGTCGAAAGCTTTTCCAGTGACTCTGTCTCCTGCCATTTTGGCAAAGGTCCGATCTGTGCTCATGGGCGTGCCGGGTTTGATTCCAAGAGCCTCTGCTTCGTCTTTGTCTTTGCAGCCGACGTCCACGAACATGTCATCGATCTTGATCGGCTTTTTCCGATCCTCGGCTTTCATTACGTGAGGCGGTTTTGAGCCGATCACGCCAACCACGGGCCCAGAATCGGTGTGAAGGATCACTCTTTGGTTTAGAAGGGTCTGATCAAACCAACCACCGACGGTGATGAACCTTATGAAACCCTTATCGTCAACGTACTTGGTCATAAGCCCTATCTCGTCCATGTGGGCTGCAATCATTACAGAGGGCTTTTTGCCCTTCTTGGTAGCGATGAGGTTACCCAGGTTGTCGACCCTAACTTCGTCCACGTAAGGCTCGATTTCCTCGCGGACGATCTCTCGCACAGAGTCTTCACGCCCAGATATACCGTGGGCGTTGCTTAACCGTTCCAGAAGTCTTTGAATCTCGCTCATATAGAATCATCTCTCGTCGATTGAACTTCAGTTAATTTCAGTTAATTTTAATGAGTTTTTGTGGCCATCAAGATTGTCTTATCATGCCATCCTGACCTTTGCCCCGCTGTTTCTGGCCTTGGTGATCAGGACCTCGCCACCGACATCTTTCATGATTTCATGCGCCATAGATTCGATATCTCTTGTTTCGGTGTCGGCAATGGCGTAGACCGCTGGGCCAAAGGAGCTAAGACCAGCGCCTGCTGCGCCCGCATCTTTCAGCCCGGTCATGAGGTCACGTATCAAGGGATGTTGAAGCCGGACCTCCACATTCTTGAAGCCTAGCTCTTGAACCCTGTTCACAGCTTTCCCAAAGCTGTCCAGATCCTCTTCTATGATTGAGGGCATCATCCTTGCCATGATCTGATGACAAAGCTCGTGAACCTCACTTACGGGGACCGGGCAATATTTCCCAAATATGTCCAGCTCCCTCTTGCCGTAAGCCCCCTTGTCGATGTTGGGCGTTGCCAAGATCACCTTCCAAGATTCTGGGAATGGGTGTTGCATTATAACCGGCGGTGGCGCAACGCCACTTGAGGCCGAAGACGGCCGAAAGTCGATCTTGTCTTTGCCAGGCCCAAAGGTATGGCCCCCATCCACGATAAAACCACCACTCTCGAAGGCCGCAACCCCGACCCCGCTGGTACCACCACGGGAAACGGCGATCGCGATATCGCGAACCGTGGCAGGCGTATCATAAAGCTCGCAGAGGGCTTTTCCCACGGCTACCGCGAGCTGAGTTCCGCCGCCAAGGCCCACATGAAGCTTGTAACAACTCCTGACTGCGATCTTGGCCCCGCAAAGATTGAACTGATCCATCACCATTCTCGCTGCAAGCTCTGCTCTGTCGGCGTTCTCGCCCTTAACCTCAAGGTCTTCGCTTCTTTCGGCCTCTATCATGATGTTTGGCTCGTCCAGTGTCAACCCAACGCCGCCGTCAACCCGACCACACTTGCCAGATAGATCTGTCAGGGTCATGTGTATCCTGGAAGGGGTTTCCACTATCACACGATGCCGATCCTGAAAGTTGTTGTAAGGGAAAGTCTCGGTGATGGCCATCAGAGGATGACCTCCCCTAATTATCTTGTAGTTCCTCGATAGCATCGGCTCTTTGGAAAAGACGTTGAACATCTCGTGTAAGGCCCCTGACTCTTTCAAAACTTGAGCTGAGGTTATGTCGCGCCGGGATTCGATGCGGTGCTTTTTCAATATGAGCCCTATGGGGATGTCTGCGCGTGTCAGGTCCTCTTTGAACCGGGGCTCAAGCCTTTTTATGGGCGTGTAAGAGATGGCATGTATCAAAGTCTCCTCGGTGACCGAGTTCTTGAGCTTGACCTCTCTGTAATTGACATCGTCGCCTTCTTCGATATCGAGCTTGCAAGCCACTGACCTGTCTGCAGAGACGATTTTCTGGGCTAGCGTCTCAATCTCTACAGGGCTTCCTGTGATGACCTCAAGAAGGCAGGTTACAGAGCCGTCAGTTCCAAGGAGAATCTTCTGGGCCGGGCTTAGCCTTCCAACCTCCTTTTCGATCTCGGGAATCGCTTTTTCAATCCTGAACGCCGATGATCGAGACATACGAAAAAGGTTGGCGGATTGGCATAAAGTTTTTCCCCTCTGCCAAGCTTAAGCTTCTTCTCCATTAGGCCGAGCGGAGGATGTGCGAAATGAAGACTTCTAGAATCTCAGGAATGTACAAGATCTCACCAGAAGATCGACTCAAAGCGGTGGCAGAAAACGCCGATCTGGACGAAGAAGAGGTGGCTGCCATCGGCAAGATGGGGCTTGGCCTAAACCAGGCCGACAAGATGGTGGAAAACGTAATCGGGCTCTACCAAGTCCCCTTGGGCGTGGCCACCAACTTCGTCATAGACGGAAAGGATGTCTTGATCCCGATGGCGACTGAAGAGCCGTCAGTGATCGCGGCTGCCAGCAACGGAGCCAGGATGGCCCGCGGAAGTGGCGGTTTTGCAACATCTTGCACCGAGCCTGTGATGATGGCTTTGATCCAGGTAACTGGACTTGCCGACCCCAACGGCACCAGGATGACGATTCTGGAACACGCTCAGGAAATCACGGATCTAGCCAACGAGCAAGATCCCATGTTGGTCAAGTTCGGCGGAGGCGTCGTGGGGATCGAGGCAGAGTTGATCGAAACCAGGAAAGGTCCCATGGTAGTGGTCCATCTTCTTGTAGACTGTAGAGACGCCATGGGCGCGAATGCCATAAACACCATGGCCGAAGCAGTGGCCCCCTTGATCGAGCAGATCACGGGAGGAAAGGTGTATCTCAGGATCATTTCAAATCTCGCCGACAAGAGGGTGGCCAGGGCAAGAGCCGTCTTCAAGGCCGAAGATATAGGCGGTCCCGAAGTGGTGGATGCCATCGTTCTTACCAGCGCTCTTGCCGAGGCAGATCCTTACAGGGCCGCGACTCACAACAAAGGCATAATGAACGGAGTGACTGCCGTGACCATGGCTTCTGGGAACGATACAAGAGCCATCGAATCTGGTGCCCATTCCTATGCCGCAAGGGGTGGCAAATATCGGTCATTATCTCAATATGAAAAGAATGCAGATGGAGACCTGGTGGGAACCATCGAGATTCCGGTCGCTGTGGGCACCGTGGGCGGGGCGACCAGGGTCCATCCGGTGGCCCGAGCCAACATGAAGATTCTCGGCGTAAAATCCGCCAGCGACCTTGGCCGAATCTTGGCCTCGGTGGGCCTATCTCAGAACTTCGCTGCGCTAAGAGCCCTTGCTACCGAGGGAATCCAAAGAGGGCATATGTCACTTCATGCCAAAAACGTGGCAGCTGAAGCTGGCGCGACCGGTGATCAGATCGAGATCATCGCTAACAAGATGGCCTCTGAAAAGAAGATCAACTTGGAGCGAGCAAGAGAACTCCTGCGAGATATGAAATGAACCAGATCGTCGGGGTTTTGGGGCCAGAAGGCACATTCTCTGAAGTGGCGGCAAGGACGCGCTACCCAGAGGCTGGCATACGCTATTTTGGCGATTTCGAAGAGGTCCTCATGGCGGTGGAAAGGGGCGACGTGGACGCAGGAGTAGTTCCCCTTGAAAACAGTCTCGAAGGGTCGATAGGCCAGACACTCGACGCCCTCCTCAACCTCGATGTCAAGATCACGGGCGAGCTGAACTTGAGGGTAAGGCACTGTCTCATCGGCCGAGGGGCACAAGACAAAGTTAAGGTGGTCTTGTCTCACCCTCAAGCTTTGGCCCAATGCAGGAGATATATCAAGAAACATTATCCAAGGGCCGAGATCAGAACCACAGGTTCCACCACTCATGCCGTCAGGCTCGCCCAGGAGTTTCCAGAGATGGCCGCCATTGCCGGTGCTGAGGCTGCGGATCGGTACGGCCTTGAGCTGATCGATCGCGATATCCAGGACTCGGACAATAACGTCACCAGGTTCGTGATTGCGGGGCGAGATCTGCAGCCACCTACTGGTGACGACAAGACTTCACTTGCCATATATCTTGAGCGGGCAGAGCCTGGTGCTCTCTGGGAAATTCTGGGCGAGTTTGCCCCAAGGGGGATAAATCTCATCAAGATCGAGTCAAGGCCAAGCCGGAAAGGTCTTGGAGACTACTACTTCTTCATCGACTTTGAAGGGCACGTCGCAGACCAGAAAGTAGCAGAAGCCCTTTCCCGGATAGAGAAAAAAGCAGTAATGACCAAAGTGCTTGGGTCTTATCCGAGGGCGCGACCCGGTCAAAAATGATTCACATGGACCACAAAAAAATCCGAAGTTCTCTCAAGAGAACTGGAAAATCCTTTGCTCAGACGATGCCCATACTCTTTGGCGTCTTGCTCTTGGTTTCAATGGTGTTGGTATTGGTTCCGACCTCTTTTTATGGGAAAGTATTCACTGGAAATGAGGTGATGGACCCGTTAATCGGAGCCGCTCTTGGGAGCATTGCTGCAGGAAACCCGATAACCAGCTACATAATCGGTGGTGAGCTAATAGAAGAGGGCGTAAGCCTCCTTGCTGTGGTCGCCTTCATCGTGGCCTGGGCGAGCGTGGGCTTGATACACATTCCAGCAGAGGGTTTGATACTTGGCCGAAGGTTCGCCTTGGTGAGAAACGGGGTGTGTTTTCTCTCTGCGATCGCAATTGCCATTATAGTCTCTTTGGTCGTGGAGCTGGTCTAAATGCGCCCAACGTCAGGGAGTGTGAAATTCCTTGCAGTTGTCGTGGCCCTTTACATCTTGCTCGCATTTTATGACTTTGCCCTTTTCCAAAACGTCCTTTACAAGTTCGCTGAGCTTTTTCTCAAGGTAGCGCCGATCTTAGTCCTGGTCTTCGTCATAATGTCTCTGTTGAACCTGTACCTCCAGCCGGGAACGGTAAAGAATATGCTTGGCACCGGCGCCGGGCCGAAGGGTTGGGCAGTTGCCATGATAGGTGGCGTTCTGTCTGCAGGCCCGATCTACATGTGGTATCCTCTATTGGAAGATCTCAAGAAGAAGGGGATGAAAGACTCTTTAGCTGCCGCCTTTCTCTGCGCCCGTGCCATCAAGATACCGCTCCTTCCCATGATGATCTACTACTTCGGTTGGACTTTCACGGCGACGCTATGCATTTCAATTTTGATATTTTCGGTTATTGGCGGGGTCATAGTGGAGAAGCTCGTCAAAAACGAATGATATCTGCCTG
>CAZXBV010000099.1:0-5738 GCA_964639155.1 uncultured Methanotrichaceae archaeon | reverse complement strand
TTTTTGCGAGCGAGCCTCTGAATTTCCCGCCAGACGCCGCTTCCGTACTGCATCGCCTTCTTCTCGTAATTGGCAATCGAAGACGGCATGTGCCTTTCTGCAACGCTCCTTAAAGGTCGCTTCCGGATGCCGTCTTTCACCTTCTCTTCAGCTGGAATGGCGAAAGCTGCCTCGACCACCCGCACGTCAAGATAAGGCAGGGAAAAGTAGGCGCCATAGATCGAGGCGACCGCCTGGTCTCGCGCCGCTTGCGCCTCCAACCCAAAAAAGTCCTGCGCAAGATCCTGAGCCAGGGTATCGGTCTCAAGATACCGGGCGTACCCACCAAATAACTCGTCTGCGCCCTGGCCTGCAAGAATCCGCTCGTATCCTTGCTCACCAGCCCATCGGGCCACGAAATAGAGGGTCGTTGCAATCGATGCGTCCACCGGCGTGACCTTGGGGATGACGCCCAAAACTTCAGTCAAAGCCTCTTCGATCCCGCCAGATATCACGACCTCGTCCAGATCAAGGCCAAGCTCCTTTGCCACAAACCTGGCCCTCTTCAAGTCGTGGGAACCTTCAACCCCTACCGCCACGCATTTTCGTTTGGCAAGATAGGCCACAAAGGCCGAATCAACGCCACCAGAAAAAGCGACTGCACCCTCATCACTCCTGAGCCGAACCGCGGTTTCGATAGCCTCGCCAAGATCCATCGGTGGCAAATTAGGCACAGGCGCAATCGTCGATAGCTCCTTCCCATCACAAATCAACACACCTGGAGGTGAAGGTCCTTGCATGATACCGAACCTATCTCGCGCCATGCATCCGTTCCATCTTACGAAAAACTCGCCTCCAAAGGTCGAAACGACTCTTGGACCTTCTGATAAAGCGCGTGCCACTTCCTGCCTTGCAAGACGAGTCCCATCTCGCTCGATCCAACCCCTAAGCTCAATATCGGTGATCATGGATGAAGACCTTCTTTGGATGCTTGGCAGGTATAACACCATTGGTGTTTCCACTCAGACGAATTAAGGATAGATATTCGCCTATGCTCTAGAGCCCATATTTGGGCTCATCTTTTTATGTATGTCCGCCAACTATACTGCTGGAAATTTCCTGAATTGTGCCGAGACAGTCTCAAGATAATTGAGATTTGCACATAGTGATGCCATGACCAAAAAATACCAGCATCGTCAGACTCGATTCATAAGTGTTATGAAAAAGTCTCAATTTGTCTCAAATAGCTATAATACATTTATTGTAGTCCTCTGTTGCCTGCACATCATCGATTCAGGCAAAATCAGGCCGATAGATGGGGTTTAAGATTATTATGCCAAGGATTAGAAGGGAGCTATACAATAAAGAGATCTGTGCCTGCTCCATCTTTGGAGCCATGAACCGAGATGGGGAGCGCTTTACTGGGGCCAGTGTCATGAAGGCCATAGCCAATATGCGCGTCCGTGGCAATGGTCTTGGTGGCGGATTTGCAGCCTACGGCATTTATCCTGAATACAAAGATTACTACGCATTCCACCTTATGTTCACCGGCAAGGGTCCGCATGCCAAATTTTTCGCCAAAAAAGAGCTGGATGCCTTTCTTTCCCAGTATTTCGATATAGTTTACGATGAAGAGATTCCTCATGGCGATGAGGCAACTGTTAGCGATCCTCCCTTAGTCTGGCGCTACTTTGCCCTTCCCAAAAAGCAGGACCGGGACTCGATGCTCACCGATGAGGATTACATCGTGGACAAGGTCATGTGGGTGAACGCCAAAATCGAGAATGCTTACGTGTTCTCTTCTGGCAAGAACATGGGCTGCTTCAAGGGCGTGGGCTATCCAGAGGAGATTGGAGAGTACTTCATGCTCGACAAGCTCTACAAAGCTCACACCTGGACGGCGCACGGTCGCTTTCCCACAAACACCCAGGCCTGGTGGGGCGGAGCCCATCCCTTTAGCCTCCTGGATACGACCATCGTCCACAACGGCGAGGTTTCCTCTTACGGCACCAATCGCTGGTACTTGGAGATGTACGGATATGCTTGCAACCTGCAGACGGACACGGAGGTAATAGCCTATGCTGTGGACCTGCTCATGAGAAGACAGAAACTCCCCATTGAGATTGTGGCCAAAATTCTCGCCCCACCCATTTGGAATGCGATCGACCAGATGAATGAAAAGGAGAAAAAACTGCTTACAACGTTGAGGATGGTTTACGGCCCCCTGCTCATGAACGGGCCTTTTGCTGTAATCATCGGTCAGACTGGAAAAATGATCGGTCTGACAGACAGGATCAGGCTTCGGCCCATTACTGCTGCTACGAAAGGGGAGATGTTCTACCTCTCCTCAGAGGAAGCGGCGATTAGACTTATCTCGCCACAGCTTGACCGCGTCTGGACGCCGAACGGAGGAGAACCTGTCGTAGGAGAACTAAATAATATGAGGAAGGTTTTGCAATGAAATCATTCGTCTTTCCTGAGTTCCAGATCATAAGGGACGAAGAAAAATGTGGCCAATGTAGGGGCTGCGAGAGACAGTGTGCTTTTGGTGTCCATACTTACGATCCGGTGGCAGACCGGCTGATATCCGATGAACGCAAGTGCGTTGGATGCCAAAGATGCGTCATCTTCTGCCCCGAGAATGCCATAACAGTTCGGCCCTCGCCCTCGTTCTACCGGCCCAACGCCTCTTGGTCTCGCGAGAAGCTCGAAGACTTAAAGAAGCAAGCGGAGACGGGAGGTGTGCTCCTTACCGGATGCGGCAACGACAAGCCATTCCGCATCTACTGGGACCACATCGTGCTCAATGCCTCTCAGGTCACCAATCCCTCCATCGACCCATTGAGAGAGCCGATGGAGCTTCGCACCTTTCTGGGCGCCAAACCCGACTTGATGGAAATTTCCACCGAAGATGGAGATGTACAGATCAAGACTGAGCTCTCTCCTAATCTGATGGTGGAAACTCCTATCCTCTTCTCGGCCATGTCCTATGGCGCCATAAGCTACAACGCCTTCCGCTCTTTAGCTACGGCTGCTTGCAAGTCCGGAACCTATTTCAATACCGGCGAAGGTGGCCTTCCCAGAGAGATGAGAGAAACGTTTGGAAAATGTGCCATTGTGCAGGTGGCATCGGGCCGTTTTGGCATAGACGCCGAGTACCTAAACTGTGCACAGGCCGTGGAGATCAAAGTGGGCCAAGGGGCCAAGCCCGGCATCGGCGGCCACTTGCCCGGCGAGAAGGTCTCAGCAGAGGTGGCTGAAACGCGCATGATCCCCATGGGTACGGATGCCATTTCGCCAGCGCCACACCATGATATCTACTCTATTGAAGATTTATCCATGCTCATCTACGCTCTGAAGGAGGCTACCAACTACGAAAAGCCAATCTCCGTGAAGATTGCAGCCGTGCACAACTTTGCAGCCATCGCCACAGGAATCGTACGCGCAGGTGCGGACATAATCGCCATCGACGGTTTGCGAGGCGGAACGGGAGCAGCCCCCAAAGCCATCCGGGACAATGTGGGCATACCAATTGAGCTTGCCATATCCTCGTTGGACCGACGCCTGCGGGATGAGGGTATCAGGAACAGATGTTCCATCATTGCAGCGGGCGGAATTCGCTGCAGCCCCGATGTAATCAAGGCCATAGCCTTGGGTGCCGATGCCGTTTATATCGGATCTGCGGCTCTGATCGCCATGGGTTGCACTCTCTGCCAGAAATGCTATACAGGCAAGTGCAACTGGGGAATATGCACTCAGGACCCGCGCCTATCCGGCAGGCTGAATGTGGATATCGCCTCGCAGAGGCTGTCTAACCTCATCACTGCCTGGTCACACGAGATTGCCGAAATGCTGGGCGGCATGGGCATCAACGCTTTGGAGAGCCTGCGCGGCAACCGAGACCACCTGCGAGGCGTGGGGCTGCATGAGTGGGAGCTTGATGTCCTAGGAATAAAAGGTGCCGGGGAGTGAACGAAGAATGTCGAGTGCAGTTCTACCCGAATCAAGTCTCAAGGCAAAGCAAGATGATCAAAAGATGGAAACCCTTGAGATTGATGCCACAGACCTGGAGACTAAAGAGCTAAATGACCAGCTCAGGGACTTGATGCTCTCCGGCGTAAAGAAGGTCAATATCATAAATGTTTGCGGTCAAAGGTACATCGGCACCCGCCTCTACACTCCTGAGCACCTTAAAATGGAGATCGAAATCTTCGGGACTTCCGGCAACGATCTAGCCGCCTTTCTCTATGGCCATAAGATAACTGTGCATGGTAACGCCCAGGATGGTGTGGGAAACACCATGGATGCCGGAGAGGTAATCGTAAAGGGGCGGGCCGGAGACGTCCTGGGTTTTTCCATGCGAGGCGGTGAAATATATGTGCGGGACAATTGCGGCTATAGAACGGCCCTGCACATGAAGGAATATGAGGGTAAAAGGCCTGTCCTGGTCGTAGGCGAAAGCTCGCAGGACTTCTTGGGCGAGTACATGGCGGGGGGAATTGTGATAATCCTGGACCTACATGACCAGACCCACAAAGCCAACTTCATAGGCACTGGCATGCATGGTGGCGTGATCTATCTGCGTGGCAGCGTGGAGCAGTCTCAGGTTGGTGGGCAGGTAGAGATATCCCTGCTAAACGATGATGACCGAGCGGTCCTGGATCAATATGTCTCCAGGTTCCTCGCGCACTTTCCTGAGATCAGCAAGAGTAAAGATGAGATATTGAAGTCTCAGTTCGTCAGGCTCACGCCCAAGTCGAAGAGGCCCTACAGCAATCTTTATGCATACTAAAAAATGCAGAATATTGCTTTGAGATAAATTAAAAGTCATTAGGGATTAAAATGACAAAAGTGCTTGTTCCAACGGTCTGTCCATATTGCGGTGCTGGCTGCGGATTTTTTATTGCAGTCGAAAAGGGGCGCGCCACCGGGATAGAATACATGCCGGATCATCCTGTCAGCGAGGGGGCTTTATGCTCCAAAGGAAATGCGGCTTTAGAAATTCTTTACCATCAGGAGCGTCTCACGTCTCCTCTGAAGAGAAAAGGCGATGGCTGGGCCAGGATATCTTGGGAAGATGCTATCGGTCTTGTGGCAAGGGGTCTTGGTGATGCCATCGAAAAGCACGGTCCAGGCAGCATTGCTCTTCTGGCTTCTTCCAAATGTAGCAATGAAGAAGACTACCTGATCGAGAAGCTGGCGCGTCTTTTGGGCACGCCTCATGTGGATAACTGCGCCCGACTCTGTCATGCTCCTTCGGTAGTGGGGTTGAATCGCACCCTGGGCGCTGCCGGAATGACCAATCCCATACCGGATGTTGCCAACTCTAAGTGCATATTCATCATAGGATCTAATCTGGCAGAAAATCATCCTGTTATCTCCCGCTGGATTCACAGGGCTAAGGATGCAGGCGCCGTGGTAATCGTAGCAGATCCTCGCATTACACATACCTCTTGGGTGGCGGATGTCTTCTTGCAGCTTAAGCCCGGAACGGATGTGGCTCTCTTAAACGGCATGGCTCATGTGATAATCAAAGAGGGCCTGACGGATAGAGATTACATCGCCCAGAGTACACGAGGCTTTGAGGCTTTGACCGAGTCGGTCAAAGATTATACTCCGGAAAAGGTGGCCGAGATCACGGGCATTTCTCCTGGAGACATTGTGCGGGCGGCGCGCGCTTATGCCATATCTCCGGCGTCCGTTATTCTCTATTCCATGGGAATTACCCAGCACAGCACGGGCACAGACAATGTGCAGGC
>CAZXBV010000098.1:0-5771 GCA_964639155.1 uncultured Methanotrichaceae archaeon | reverse complement strand
CCATGAGACAGATACCGGGTCGATCTCGGAGAATACGATCAAAACAAAGGGACATCGCAACCATAGTCCTGGCAATCCTAATCGCCATATTCCTCTTGACATTCGGAGGCCTGATTCTCCAAGTCGCTTTGTTTGCCATAATAGTCTACATCGTCTACCGACTTCTCCAATACTACATCTGACGCAAGCCAGATCCGCCTGGCTTCGGCCAAGTCTTTTTCGGTGTTGATGTTGAAGAAGCTGAGAAGCCCTGGATCCTGTGATCGGAGCCAGTCGGTTGGAACTAGTTTCACATCCAGATCTTTAAGGGGTGACACAATCCTGTGACAACCTCGAACTATGGCTCTGTTACATGCTTTAGCCATCGGGTCTGCCCTGTATACTGCATGTAACCTCTCCATGACCCCATCTTTTCGCACCGGGATTGCAGCATCGTGCCCTTCTGCCAGACGGAACAACTTATCCAACAAACCAGGATTGAGAAAAGGAAGATCGCAACCTATGGCAAGCGCCAACTCGCCCTCGGCGCAATTCATTCCTGACGCAAGACCGGCTACCGGCCCGTAATTTGGCACCAGGTCAGGAACGACTCTGACTTCGAGTGCCATTTCCCTTAACAGTTCTGCCTGTGATCCGTCTCTTGCGACAACGATCACGTCCTCGGCAACCTTCCGCGCACCTTCGACGGCTCGCTCGACCATCGTCTTGCCGAAAAACTCCATGAAGGCCTTCTCGCCTCCAATGCGCCGCCCTCGGCCACCGGCCAAGATCACTGCAGACCTGACGCCGTCCATCCTCGCTCCTCACAGTCCCGGAGCATTGCTTGGGCCAGAAGGGCGTAAGGATCGGACTTTGCACCTGCACCCTCGACAGAAAGGACAGAATGTTCTCTGCTGACCGAAGCGGTCTTACTGCTCGCTTCCTGAAAGACGGCCTTCACAGAAGATGCGTCTGGAACCTTGCCGCACCCCAACATATCGTGGGCGAGCTTTTGAGTGAACCTGTTTCCAAGGATTATGAGAGTTGATGCGCCTTTCTTGGTCACAACAGCCTCGTTTCCGGTTACGTCCGCCAGTAGGTAACCACCAGGCGTCGCATAGACCCTGCGCCGCCTCTGATTCTCTGCAGAAATCTCGGTAACTTCACCTACCAGGACGTCGCCTGTCCTCCAGACCTTTTCTCTTCCGTCGGATACTGCCATCTGGACGCCCAGCTCTTTGGCCCGCCGAGCAAGATCTGCATCGGTCCTGATCTTGCCGCCGTAAAGCTCTTCTTCCAGCTTTGGGGCGGCCCCAAAGAAGGATATGCTCCGCATGTCACCGCCCATTATCGCGCGCGTCTTTCCGGCGAAAGCCACGACCAACGACAACGCTACTTATCCTCCAAGGTTCCGGCCTGCATCTCTGTCGCAGTCACCGTCTGACTCAAGAGCATCGAGACCGTTAATGGCCCAACACCACCTGGAACCGGAGTTATGCCTGACGCAACTTTCCGGACCTCTTCGAACTCGACGTCACCGACCAACTTGTCGCCGACCTTGTTCGTCCCGACGTCGAAGACAAAAGCGCCTTTCCGGACCATATCTTTCTTGATTAAACCGGGAACGCCCGCCGCCACCACCAGAACTTCGGCTTGCCTGGTATGGTAAGCAAGGTCATGGGTGTAGACGTGACAGACCTGGACCGTGGCGTTTCTGTTCAGCATCATGGCAGCCAAAGGCTTTCCGACCACATTGCTGTGACCTACGATTACCACCTCTCGCCCTTCCAGGTTCACGCCAAGCCTCTCCAGAGCGTGAATGATTCCCCTCGGCGTGCAAGGGACCAATTTTTCAGCACCTGCAAGGAGCGACCCCATGTTCAGAGGATGAAAACCATCCACGTCTTTTACTGGGTCGATAGCTGCCATGGCCGAAGCTGGATCGAGCCCCCTAGGCAAGGGAAGCTGCAAGAGTATCCCGTTAACGTCATCTCGTCTGTTCAGGCCCTCGATCGTCTCGATAAGCTCTTCTTGGGTTGCGTCTTCGGCGAGGTTCACGTTCTCGGACTTTATCCCCACCCTATCGCAAGCGTTGTGCTTGATCCTCACGTAGATCTTGGAGGCAGGATTCTCGCCAACCAGGATCGTCGCCAGGCCTGGCCGAATTTCACGAGCCGCGAGCCGCGCGACTCGGCCCTTTGTCTCAGCCTCGACCTCTGAGGCCATGGCCTTTCCGTCGATTATCCCAGTTCTGGATACAGTGGGAACCTCTGACAAAGCTCGCTCACCTCTCCTCTCACCTTGGCGATCACGTCTTCGTTCTCGATATTTTTCAGAATTGTGCCGATCATCGTTGCAATCTCGGCCATCTCTGCTTCCTTCATGCCTCGGGTGGTCACCGCAGGGGTTCCGATCCTGATTCCGCTTGTTACGAAAGGCGTTGTGGGATCGAACGGGATCGTGTTCTTGTTCAAGGTGATCTTGGCTCGTTCGAGTGCATTTTCTGCATCTTTTCCAGAATATGGCATGTTCAAAAGCTTTACCAGCATCAGGTGGTTGTCGGTTCCACCGGATACGAGATCGAATCCCTGGTCAAGAAGGCTGTCAGAGATGACTTTGGCGTTCTTGACAATCTGGAACTGATAGTCCTTGAACTGCGGGGTTAACGCTTCCTTGAATGCCACTGCCTTTGCGGCTATGACGTGCATTAAAGGCCCGCCCTGGATCCCAGGGAATACTGCCCGATCGATGGCGGGGGCCAGATCCTCTTTGCACATCACCACGCCGCCTCGGGGACCTCGAAGAGTCTTGTGGGTGGTAGTGGTGACAACATCTGCATAAGGCACTGGTGACGGATGGGCACCTGCTGCAATCAGGCCCGCTATATGGGCGACGTCTGCCATGAGGTACGCTCCAACCTCGTCTGCCACCTCGCGCAGAGCCTTGAAGTCGATCGTCCTGGGATAAGCAGAGGCACCAGTCACGATCAGTTTGGGCGAGCAACCTTTAGCGATTTCCAGCATCTCACCGTAGTCCAGCATCTCGGTCTCCTTGTTTACGCCGTAATGGACCACGTTGTAGACCTTGCCTGAAAAGTTAACAGGACTTCCGTGGGAAAGGTGGCCGCCGTGGTTGAGTTTCATGCCCATCATGGTGTCGCCTGGTTGTAACAGGGCCTGGTAGACCGACATGTTGGCTTGAGATCCACTGTGAGGCTGAACGTTGACGTGATCTGCGCCAAAGAGGGCCTTGCATCGGTCTATTGCCAGGTTTTCGGCCACGTCCACAAAGGTGCAACCGCCGTAGTAACGCTTGCCAGGATAGCCTTCAGCGTACTTGTTGGTCATGACGTTATTGTAAGCCTCCATTACAGCGAGGCTGGTGAAGTTCTCGGCCGCTATCAGTTCAAGGCCGTTTCGTTGACGTTCCAACTCGTCTTTTATCGCAGATGCGATCTCGGGGTCGACATCATCTAAGAAGCTCAATCGAATCACCGTTATCAAAGTTCTTGGGAGGGGACTCATTTAGGGGCAAAATAGGTTATGGTGCTTTTCAAACCCGCAAGGGCTTTTTAGTGGCATGTAGTAATATCTGAAATGATGTTGAAACGGGCGAGGATGATAGCAGATTTCCAGTTTGGGCGAGGTTGCGGCCTTGCACTCTTTCCAGAGGGTACAACTTACATCCTCTCAAAGACAAAAAGGCTCAGGCAGCTGTTCTCAGGGAAACCAGGCGAGATTCGAATAGCTACGGTTCGGGCCCGTGACGGGCACCTTACTTTGAGCATATTGGGCGCGCAGCGTCTATACGACCATCTGCCAGCGCCCCTGCAGAGGGTTGCAGTCTCAGAGGAGGCGGCGCCTTACGTTGCCAAGGGATCTACCGCCTTTGCAAAGCATGTGGTCTGGGTCGATCCCGATATCCGGGCTGACGAAGAGGTTTTGGTGGTGGATGAGACTGGAAAATTGATCGCCACCGGAAAGACCGTGCTCTCGCCACAAGAGATGTTGGATCTGAACCGCGGCCCTGCCGTGATGGTAAGAGAAGGCAGCAGCAAGTAGGTGGGCCACATCCGGGACGAATTGATGATTGGTGGGGGCCGAAAAATGGGCTTATCCTCATCTTGAAAGGGCTGCAACAAATTTAAATAGAATTCGTCATTATAACTAACTGAGATGACCGAACAAGTGCTCCTTTCTCAGGTGGGTCCCGAAATGCTCTTCAGCAACATCTGGATCATATTCTTCTTGATAATCTTTTTAGTTCCCATGATCCAGAGGAAGTATCTTGAACAGAGTCGCAGACGTCTCCTGGTCAGGATGGGAAAGAAGAGAAAGTCGGTGGTCATAACCTTGATACACAGACAGGAAACTTTGAGCTTCCTTGGGATTCCTCTGGCAAGGTACATCGACGTAGACGACAGCGAAGAGGTTCTCCGAGCGATAAGGATGACTCCTCAAGATGTTCCGATCGACCTCATACTTCACACACCTGGAGGCTTGGCCTTAGCCGCGACCCAGATCGCCCTTGCTCTGAAGGCCCATCCCGCCAAAAAGACGGTCATTGTCCCTCATTATGCCATGAGTGGGGGCACTTTGATCGCCTTGGCCGTAGACGAGATCGTGATGGATCCTCATGCAGCGATGGGGCCTGTAGATCCACAGCTTGGCGATCAAACGGGGGTCTATCCTGCAACGTCTCTTTTGAGCCTGGTCGACAAGAAGGACATCAACGAGATGGATGACAAGACCCTCATCCTTGCAGACCAGGCCAAAAAGGCCATCGATCAAATGAGGGTCTTGGTGGCAAAGATTCTGGAAGGAAAGTGCGACGACCAGAAGCTTGAGGCAATCATCACCGAGTTCGTGTCTGGGAAGTACACTCATGACCATCCATTCATGTATGAGGGTGCAAAGAAGCTTCTTGGCGACTGCGTCAACACAGAGGTTCCTCCTGAAGTTTACGAGCTGATGAAAC
The DNA here is from genome assembly GCA_964639155.1 of uncultured Methanotrichaceae archaeon. Taxonomy (GTDB): domain Archaea; phylum Halobacteriota; class Methanosarcinia; order Methanotrichales; family Methanotrichaceae; genus CAYWZG01. Next base: position 815 of record CAZXBV010000098.1, on the reverse strand, counting down.
TTTATAGGATGGAAGTTGCCAGAAGAAGGCCCGGGGTAGAGTACGTCCCGATGACGGGCAAGGGATGAAAATAGTGGGGGGCATAAAGGCCCCATCAACTCTTAATCGCGTTCAGGATCCGACCACATGGCTCAGCTTGAGATCGCCCATAAAGTCGTGTTCTGAGAAAGCAACTCTTTGGTAACTGTCCACCTTGCCGTATCGTCCTCCACAAAGGGTGTGTTGGCCATCGATATCGGCCTTGGCATTGTGAGGGTAAGCTCCATAACCACATCGTTCTGCTCGCTTTCATCTACTTCATCAGGGCCAAAGACCCTTTCGAAAGCTACCTCGAACTGGTAAGATCCGTTCTCTTCAGTCCATGTCACTCCTTTGATATCGGTGATGGGGACCTCATTTTTGGCCTTCCACTCGTAGACCAAGTATTCGGTGTACCCTTCTTCAAAAGTGTAGTTGGTCCGATCGTAATCCGTGTTGAGCTCAGGGATTAGCTGTTCCATCTGCCAGGCGAGCTGAGATACTTCACTTCCCGCCTGCGATTTGTCAGCGATGACGCTAAAATTGATCTTGGCCATTCCCATCTCGTCTACGATGATCTCCTGGTTAGACTGGATGCAACCGGAAAATATAGTGGCGCAGAGGAGAACAAAGAGCAATGACGTGGCCGTCTTAAGGTTGAACATGATCCTGTAACCTCCTTGACTGATGTATAGTTTTGTCAATATTAGCTTATTTTGGTACGTGGGAGAAGTTTAGCACACTGCCAGCGAAGATTCGCAAGTTACCGATGTAACCAATGTTACCGATTTTTCTTT
>CAZXBV010000097.1:0-5783 GCA_964639155.1 uncultured Methanotrichaceae archaeon | reverse complement strand
CCCAATATCGGAACGCCTTCAAAGGCCTTCATGATCCTTATGCAGTTTCCGATATCTCTTGGGTTTGCAGGGTGGCCAGGCCCGGGAGATATCACTATTCCCCGGGGTTCGAGTTCTTTTACGCGTTGCAGCTCTATCTCGTTTGAGACCACCACCGTCTCTGGATAGAACAAAGATACGTAATCCACCAGGTTCCAGACGAAAGAATCCTGGTTGTCTACGAAAAGGATTGGTCTTCTTTTCATTCATTCCACCCCCAAAGCTTTCTTCATCGCAGCCATCTTCCGTTCAGTCTCAATGTACTCCCTATGAGGATCAGAGTCGGCAACTATACCTGCGCCCGCCTGAATCTGGGCCACGTCGCCCTCCAAGATCACGCTTCTTATGGCGATGGCAAAGTCTGCAGCGCCATCTGAGGAAAAATAGCCGATACCGCCACCGTAGATCCCACGAGGCTTTTCTTCAAGCTCGTCTATGATCTCCATGGCCCGAAGCTTGGGCGCGCCCGAAAGTGTGCCGGCCGGAAACACGGCTCTTGCGGCATCGAACGAGTCACATTCTTCTCTGAGATCGCCTCGAACGGTGGACTCTATGTGCTGGACATGTGAATACTGAAGAACTTCCATAAAGTCTTCGACAAGAACTGTTCCAGATTTCGATACAGCCCTCACGTCGTTTCGTCCCAGATCGACCAACATCACGTGTTCTGCCCGCTCTTTTTCGTCTTTTAACATCGTCCTTGCAAGAAGCTCGTCTTCCTCTGGTGAGCCTCCACGAGGGCAAGTTCCTGCAATGGGATTGACCGTGACTTTTCGGTCGTAAACGCTAAAGAGAGTCTCGGGCGACGCGCCAACCACGGCCCGATTCCCGAACTCTAGTATGTAGGTGTAGGGACTTGGGTTGATCCTCCTAAGCCGCCTGTAAAGAAGCATCGGATCCGGATTTTTCAGCCTGACCTTTGCCTCTCTTGAAAGGACCACCTGAAATATGTCGCCGCCGAGGATGTGCTCTTTGGACTGGCGTACGGCCTCCTCAAAGGGTTTGGCTTCGCCCTTGCTGCAACTTATAGGGCCAAGGTCCCCCTTCTCGAAAAGATCTGGCTTGAGTCTTTCCAGGAGGGCTTTTGCATCTTCAACCTCGCTATCGACCTCATCTTTGGGGTAAAGAGGCCTTACAGCTACGAGAACTTCATCTTCAAGATGGTCGAAGAGGAATACTTGCCGGAATATGCCAAACTCGGCGTCGGGGACATCTGATATGGCCTGTTTAATTGAGGAGTTGCCAGATGTACCAGAAGCGTTGCCCAAGTCCGGCCTCAACCTGTCTCGAACCAAATCATAGGCCAGATATCCTATGCCGCCACCCAAAAAAGCCTGTCTTCCGAACCGGGCCTTGTAGGGCGAACATGGTATGGTGCACCTAAGAGCATCGAATAGGTCGAACCCGTCTTCGATTGTTCCTTTTAACTTTCTGCCATCGTCTTCCAACCTGACACAAAGGCCGAGTCGGGCTTCCAGAAACTCTTTTAGCTCATCGTCTTGGTAGGGTATTTCTACTTCGATATTTCGTCCTTTAATCGCAACCACTGCTGAAGGATTTGCGCCCACAAAAGAGAACCGAGCTCTCTGGTCAGACTTTTCCACAGACTCCAAAAGGAAAGGATGGCCCCCATGGCGAATAGCGTTATAGAGGGCAAGAGGCGCTTCTGGCTCGATTTCATCAGAGATCGATTCGATCGATGGAGGCTCAAGAGATTGGTTTGATCTTGTCAAACCGCCTCTTCCATCAAGAAGATCTATTGAGGCGGACACGACTTCACCTCTTTTATGAAATTCCTGATCTTTTCGCAATCTTTTTTGCCATCTTTTCTGCCATCTGTTTCGACTCCAGATGAGACGTCAACTGCGTAAGGTTTCACTTTCCTTACGGCCTCGGCCACGTTCGTTGGGCTCAAACCGCCTGCAAGTATCACCGGGATATCAAGCTCTTTTACAAGAGTGGCGCTAAACTCCCAGTCATGAACCTCGCCGGTCCCGCCAAATTTGCCGTTGAAAGTATCCAAAAGCAACGCGTCGGCGACCTTTGCAAGCTTGCGTGCCACGTCTATACTTTTCGTGACCTCCATCCCTCTGGGGTCAACCCCTACGGCCGCAACTATTCTTTGGTGTATCATATCCTTTAGCGTCTTTAGCTCTTCAGTACCTAGCGTTCCGTGAACCTGAATCACGTCGGCTCCCGTCTCCAAAGCAAGCTCTGCCGCTTCCTTGACAGATTCAGGCTCGATCACTATCGCGCTCGATGTGAAGGGCGGAATATCCTTGATCAGCGAACGGGCCACTTCTCGGGATATGTTCCGACGCGATCTTGGAATCTCCACCACAAACCCTACGGCGTCAGCTCCTGCAAAGACTGCACAATCTCTGTCTGTGCCGTTTTTGATCCCACAGATCTTAATCCTGGTCAAAGAAAACGCCCCAATGTTGCAGGATCGCCGGTCGCCTTCACAAGCTTCTTTAATGTATCGAGGCCCCTTCCTGAGTCGATGGCATCTTCTGACATTCTGGCGCTCTCAAAGAGCGAATCTGCCTTGCCTGAAATGTATAGTGCGGCTCCTGCGTTCATACAGACTACATCTCTGCCTGGGTTTTTCGCACCCTTGAGAATCTGAACTAGTTGCTGTGCGTTCTCAAAAGGTGTTCCTCCTTTGATCTGGTTCAGTGTCGACTGAGTGTAACCAAAGTCTTCGGGGTTAATGGTGTAGCTTTTCACGCTCCCGTGGTTTAGTTCAGATATCAAGGTGGGCCCAGTGTTTGTGATCTCGTCTAGGCCGCTTCCGTGAACCACCATCGCGCGCTCGGTCCTCAGAATCTGGAGAACCTTTGCAAGCGTCTCACAAAGGCTCGGATCGTACACGCCTATGACCTGATTCTTGGCCCCGGCCGGGTTCGTCAAGGGACCAAGGACGTTGAAAATCGTCTTCATCTTCAGATCGCGTCTGATGGGAGCCACCCGTTTCATGGCGGGGTGGAATACGGGCGCGAGCATGAAACCTATCCCAAGAGACTCGATCGCTTCTTGGACCTTCTCGGGCGCGAGAGTCATCCCGACCCCAAGTTCTGAAAGGACGTTGGCGCTTCCGCAATTGGAGCTGACTGCGTAATTACCGTGTTTTGCCACCGAAATTTCACAGGATGCAACCACTATGGCGGCGGCGGTGCTGATGTTGATGGTGTTTGTCCCATCACCGCCTGTGCCACAGGTATCGATCAGAGGCCCTGCAACCTCTGGAGTGATCCGTATTGCAGAATCCCTCATCGCTTTTGCCATTCCTGCAATCTCTGAGACGGATTCGCCCTTCATCTTCAGGGCGATGAGGAGGGCACCTATCTGAGCGTCAGAGACTTCGTTGAATATCGCCTTCAAGAGCGACTCCGCCTCTGAGACGCTCAGGTCTTTTCCCTCCACGATCTTTTGAAGATGTATCATCATGATCACCGACATTAATGTACTAATTTATACTATAACGTTCGGATGAATGCATTGTATATAAGATTTGTGTATCGTTGTAAGATGACTACCAGGTGGTGGTGAAGGAAGAGGTGAATGGGCAGGACGGACGTTTCGGATTTTTCTGGGGTGCTCAGATAGAAGATAGATCTCGTATCCCTCTCAAAGTGGCCACTTTTTCTGGTTGGCTGGGTAGATAACGACGACCTCGGTATAGATCGCAGCGTAGGTGTTGAGCCATTTTGCGCACCCGTTCTTCGTATTATTCCATTCAATTATATACATCAGTTAGGGCGAAATATTCATATAGAAGTTTAAACATCCCGCAAGCAACGTTACAGGATCAAATTATCAATTGAGGATGAATGATATGGCTGGATTAGGTGGAACTCCCGTTTTAATACTCAGAGAAGGAAGTCAGAGGACTGAAGGCCGCGAGGCACAAAGATCAAACATCATGGCCGCAAAGGCTGTGGCCGCTGCCGTAAGGACTACCCTTGGACCCAAGGGCATGGACAAAATGATGGTGGACACACTGGGCGATGTGGTCATCACAAACGACGGTGTTACGATCCTAAAAGAGATGGACATCGAGCACCCCGCAGCCAAGATGATGGTAGAGATCGCCAAGACCCAAGACGACGAGGTCGGCGACGGAACCACCAGCGCAGTAGTGCTGGCTGGCGAGCTGCTCAAGAAGTCCGAAGAGCTTCTCGAGCAGGAGATTCACCCTACCATAATCGCAGCAGGATACAGGGCGGCAGCAGATAAAGCTATCAAGATCCTAAACGAGATCGCGGTCAAGGTCTCCACCAGTGATGAAGAGATGCTAAAGAAGATCGCAGTCACTGCAATGATGGGGAAAGGATCTGGCACCGCCAGAGAGGAACTGGCAGAGCTCACAGTCAGCGCAGTCAAGGCCATAGTGGACGATGATGGAAGCGTTGACGTGGACAACATCACTGTCGAAAAGAAAGTTGGCGGCGGAATTACCGATTCACAGCTCATCTATGGCATGGTAATCGACAAAGAGCGTCTCCACACCAACATGCCAAAGAAGGTCAAGGACGCCCAGATCGCGCTGCTCAACACACCAATCGAGATCGAGAAGACCGAAGTAGATGCCAAGATCGAGATCACTTCTCCTGATCAACTCCAGGCGTTCCTGGACCAGGAAGAGACCATGCTTCGAGATATGGTCAACAAGATCATCGATTCCGGTGCCAACGTGGTATTCTGCCAGAAGGGCATCGACGACTTGGCCCAGCATTTCCTGGCCAAGGCAGGGATCTACACCATCAGAAGGATCAAGAAGAGCGACATGGAGAAGCTCTCTCGCGCCACCGGCGCTAAGATCGTGACCAGCATCCAAGACCTCTCCGAAGACCAGCTCGGAAAAGCAGGTCTCGTTGAAGAGAGGAAGATTGGAAACGACCCCATGACCTTCGTTGAAGAGTGCGTGAACCCAAAGTCTGTCTCCATCATTCTTAGAGGCGGAACCGAGCACGTGGTTGACGAACTGGAGCGCGCGATGGAAGACGCCCTCCGTGTTGTTGGTGTGGCCCTTGAAGACGGTCTGCTGGTACCCGGCGGCGGCGCACCTGAGATCGAGCTGGCCCTGAGGCTCAGAGAGTACGCAGCCACAATTGGCGGAAGAGAGCAGCTCGCCATCGAGGCGTTCGCAGAGGCCGTCGAAATCATACCAAAGACTCTGGCTGAGAACGCAGGTTTCGACCAGATCGACACCCTCGTGGCCCTCAGAAGCAGTCACGAGAATGGCCAGAAGGCTGCAGGTCTCGACATCGACACTGGCAAGCCCACAGACATGCTGAAAAAGAACGTCGTAGAGCCTCTGAGGGTCAAGACCCAGGCGATCAACTCCGCAGCTGAGTCTGCTGTGATGATCTTGAGGATCGACGATGTGATCGCCTCCAAGTCAGGTGGCCCTGGTGGCGACATGGGTGGCATGGGCGGAATGCCGCCTGGAATGGGCGACATGGGCGATTACTGAGCCCATCTTAGTCCCATTCCCTTATTTTTTATAGTCACAAATCTGTTTTATATTTTGGTACGAGTCCGTAATCAGATTATTTTGAGATCCTAAAATCAACATCATTCGACCGATTCTGAGGTGCTTAATTATAGTCAAGAACCAATTGGGTGAGACAAATTGATTCTCGCAAAATTAGTGTTTAACGATACGAATTGACCAAAATGTCGAACTCATGAGAATTCGACAGTTGTCTGAAATGTATCGTTAAACACTATAGTTACGA
>CAZXBV010000096.1:1921-5805 GCA_964639155.1 uncultured Methanotrichaceae archaeon | reverse complement strand
CTTCTCTACTCGCCTCAGCTCCACCGCAACGCCTCTTGTGGCCTTTTCCATCTCCCAACCGCTCATCCTGGCGCGGCCCACACCGAAGACGCGCTCGCCCTTGACTAAAACTTCATCCCCTGGCCTGATCTTTTCGTCGGCTCGGGTCACGCCGGGCGCGAGGACGTCTCCTTTCGGGACGAAGTCGCTTATGTGGACCTGGTATGCGCCGAGTGGCTCAAGCCTTCTTCCTCCCTCGATCGTGAGCGCGAGGGTGCCGTTTGGCGTGAACGAGGCCAGAGTCTTTTCGGCCTGAAGCTCGCGCCCTTTGACCTTGACCTCGCCTGCCAAAAGAAGCTCGCTTGCGCCCGCGCCGAAGTAGTAGTCTGCCATCGCCCTGAACCTGAGAATCCTCTGATCGGGGATACGTCTGGCATCGAGATCTCGAACCAACTCGGTTGTAGTCTTGGCAAGATCCTTTAGCCCCTCGCTATTTGTCCCGCCATTCGTGTATATCGCATCGATCCCGGCTTGTACCACCATCTCTTTTAGCTCGCCGTCCAGATGCGCCACTATCCTTGCGTACCGATTCTTCTCCAGATACGCTTCAAGACATCTCGTGATCCAGTCGCGCTCCTCAAGGTCCCACCGACCGGTCACCGGAACGTCGTAATGGGCTGCTGGGTAGACGTCTTCTAGTTCCCTTGGGACCAGTGCTAGGGGTGATGTGAGTATGAGCTCGTGGACACGTCTTCTGTTTCCGCTTAGAGCCATCGCGAAGAGCTGGTGTGACCTAGACTTGGAGTAAGGTTTGCGCGCAGAACAAGGTAGCAGTAGGAGAATGTCGCTTTCAGGGGCGCGGTACCGATCCAGCACCCTCTGGGCGAAACGAGTGACTTCGACTCGCTGAAGAGACTCCGCCGTGTTGGAGTACATGACCGCCTGTCTCAAAATGGGAGTTTGCCGCTCGATGTATCTGTGTTCCTGGTCCAAAAGTCTGAACGCTGTAGTCTGCTCTGGAGTCACTCTGACCTCTCGCTCTACGTACTCGCGAAGGTCTCCTCTTTTTATGGCACCCCTCACGAACCGGATCTCTTCTTCCAGCTTCAGGAGATTGTGATCTCTCACGTGCTGGAGTTGAAGCCGAGATCTGTGCGGGGATTGTTGTTCGGGCAAAGGTTGGTGTTGTTGCTGATGTTGGAACTGATGCAAAGGGTAAAGTCGACTCTGGGCCTGAAGCTGGGGTTCGAATGCGCCATCTGCCTCCAATGCCTGGCAATGGGGACAAAGGCAAGGAAGCTCGCTTAGATCTCCCGGGCTAAATACTCCATCGCGAGTGTGGTACCTTCCCATGAGTCCGTCAACCAAGACTTTCGTGGAATCGAAAAGGTCCACGCCCATGTAGACCAGGAGGGCCAGGTTTGATGGCGTCGCGAGTGCCGGCACGTACAACGCAGAGTCAGGCGGAATCTCGTTCTTGACTTTTAGGATCACCCTGACCAGTTCCCTTGGATTTTGGAGCGATCCTGCCGCCGCCAGAACGTACACGTCCGCTTCGGGCAGCTTCTCTTCGGATAGGGGATGAATCACCGCACCGATCGGCCCATATCTTGGTGTTTTCTCTCCTGATGATCCTTCTCTTGGGTGCCAGGGCATCGTGACGGGTGGCTCTGCATGCAAAGAAGTTGAGACGTGAGGCCCTATGAAGAGCTTCTCAGTTTCAGAAAGATCATCTGCATTTTCCAGGGCCTCTTCTAAAGACGAAAATCCCCAGAGCGGTCCTGCAGAGACGATTCTTTCTTTTGGGATCAAGCACGGGGTATTTAGTGTCTCATCGAAAACGAGCTTGCCGAGCCTTGCAGGCCCATACCTTTTGATGACCTCAAAGTGGCGTGTCATCCTTGTCTTTCCTCCGTATCGTCCAAAGAAGACGAAATAACGTTTTTTCTCAGCTTCACGACGAAATCTGCCTTGGGGTTTGCTTCCATCAGTTTCTTCAGGTTTTTGTGGGCCCTTTGGATTGCGACCTCGTCAGCTTCTCTTGGGACTTCTGCATTGAATGGGTAGGTTTCAGCAAGTTCCTTTGGATACGGTCCAAAAGGCGGCTTGAAAATGAGCACGTGATCGAACTCTTCGTTCCCTCTTTCAAGATTGAAATCGGTCACCAAGACTTTCCCTTCAAGCTCGATCCTTTCGAGGCGTGACTCGTAATTGATGATCTCTGGCCTTGACGCGGACTCAGGGCCTAGATAAAATAAGGTCGATTTGGAGGCGGAATCCAGCTGTTCAAGCCAAGGTGAATGGCGAGCGAGCGCTCTTAGGCCGTCGATCATCCTGGGGTGGGATCTGCATCGCATCTCTACAAGTTCCCAGAGCGACCCTTCCCATATGCTCTGTTTCACCTTTCGCATCTCTGCGAAGGTGACGTAGAGGTTGTGTTTGGCCAAAAGCTGAACTCGATTTTTGTCTTCCATCAGCTCTTTGGGCGTGTGGCTCTGGCAGACTTCGCAGCAACAGGGAAGATACTTCAGTTTTTCAAGATGCATCGTCCCGTTGGGGGTTAAGTACCGCCCCTGTCTTGCGTAGAGGGCGTAGGCTGCAGAGTCAAAGAGATCGCACCCTAAAGCTGCAGCCAAGGCGAACATCATGGGATGGCCTGCGCCAAAAAGATGGACTGGCGCACCAGGTCCAAGCCCCTTCTTGGATGCGGCCACCACATCTACAAGATCGCAGAACCTGTAAGACTCCATCAATGGAACTACCGCGCCCACGGGATAAAGGTCAAAATCTAATTCTCGAAGCTCTCTTGCGGCCTGTTCTCTCAAGTCGGGATAGGTTGAGCCTTGGACTGGTGCTGCAAGAAGTTGTTTGCAATCACCCCAATCATCACGCGCCTCGGCTAGGCGCCTTTTTGTTTCGGACAATTCCTGCTCAGTCCGCACTCTTGACACATCTGGTGGCGTTGGAATGTCTAAAGGCACGCAGATGTCAGACCCGATTGACCTTTCAAACTTTAGTATCTCCAAAGGTTGGACGTTTATGTCTCCGTAGACTGATAGCTGGAACGCGCCAGAGTCGGTCATGATGGGGCCGTCGAACCCCAAGAGTTCGTGGACGCCACTTTCTAGCGCTTCTCGTTTCAGGTCTTCATCCTGGTTTATGATGTAGCTATTGGTGATCAGGATCTCTGCGCCCATCTTCTTGAGATCAACAGGTTCGATCAGCCTTAGATGCGGGTTTACCACTGGCATAATCGTTGGTGTTTCGATCGTGCCGTGAGGTGTGACGAGCCTGCCGATCCTACCTGCCAGATCTTTGTGCAGAATCTCAAAACAGTCTGGCATGGGCCCCTCCAAGGGCCGATAAGGCATAAATAGGTTGGTGCCTAGCAGACAAAAGTCGTATCGCGATTGTGTTGTGAAAGGGGAGGCGATTAAACGTGAAATGCATATACTTGGTCATGTTGGTTTGTTTTCTGGGGTGTATGACCGCTCACGCTGACGGTTACACCTCGTCTCAGAATCTGTTTTTGGCAGGGGGAACTCCTGTGGCGTCGTTTGCGGATGAGGTTCCCTTCGAGCAGTACGTCGATAGATATTGGTCGTCTTACATCGACAGCCCAAAGAGCACATCGGCTCTTCCCGTTCAGGCTGGTGGAAGCACCAACTCCATGTCTATCTGGATGGCGGGGTTCCCTGCAGGCATTTCTTCTTCGTCCTTCGGGATTGAAGTGCCCTCAAAAGAGGGGGCCGAGCCGACTGTCACCAAATACGAAATAGGGCTTTACAAAGATCAGACCTACCAGGCACCCTTCGAGGTCGGAGGGGATTCTGTTCAGAAGAACCGTCAATACCTTCAGGATAGTATAATGAATAATTTCGGCCAGTGAAACTATCACCGGCCGA